>NZ_JBHIOY010000002.1:0-43598 GCF_042195785.1 Bartonella sp. AP58NXGY
AGTTTTTGTTATTTTGTCAATTTCAGTGAAAAGTTGCGTGAACAGTGTGAAGTTCATGGCATTCCTCTTTAATGAATCTCATTTCTTATATGATTTTCTAAGTATTTTTTGTTGAAAATTTTTTTAGAATGGTCTTAAATTTTATAAGGCCCTTTCAGTCTATGAGAGAGAGGTAAATATATGCATTAACTTTTGCTTTTTACGAGCAGAAAGGAAAATAATATACAAAATGTTGGTAATAAAACGCTTTACCTAATAAATCTTATGGTAGGCATTTTTGTATTTTTACTATTCAAAATTTTTACATTGTGTTTGTATTTTTGCTGTTTGATAAGTGATTGTTCAGAGTTGCGTAAATGTGTGACCATATATAATTTTGTTGTTTCGTTTTGAATCATCGCTAACGTTCCAATAATGTGTGATTGTAATTCAGCAATACCTTTTAAGTCTTTTGTTTTTTCGATTTCGTTTAATAGTTTTTCAATTTGTGTAAAACGATTTTTTGTTTCTTGAAAAGTTTGCAAACTTACAGCTTTATCCATGAGAGATGCATATTCAATACGTTTAGCGATAGCATCGCGAGATTCTTGGAGAGAGGTAAGAATTTCTTCTTCTTTTAAGATATTTGCAAGTGATGCGGATATAGTTGAATAAGTATTTTTATTGTAGAGTGTTTCTGGATCTTTTAGAAAAAAGCTGGTATTATCCGTTTGCTCCGTTTTGAGTTTTTTTATGCCAAATTGTCGATTTTCTGTTATTGATTGGTGTGTTTTTCTTGCTTGCTCAAGCTGTTGTTTTATCAGTTGTATAATTTCTATATAATGCTGAGGCATAGAAGGCTTTTTAGATGAAGGCTTTTTAGTTTCTTTTCTTGAACTTCCCCAAGACAAAGAATTCGAAATTTTTTCTGCCAAAGTTGCTGTTCCAAGGCCAAAACTCCAAGCCATCGCCAAGCTTGGTGTTCCTAACATTATTGCTACTGCTATTGAAATGACTTGTTTCTTCATGTTTCCCTCCTGTCATTTTTTACGCGCTGTAAGAAAATTGGTAACCATATTGCTGGATCATCACCAACTTCCGTTATAATGCTTTCGACCAACTCTGCGTTATCAGGCGTACCTGATAACACCAAGAGTTCGTCACTAAAGTCATGTTCGATGGTTTTTCCATAGCTTGTTACATGGAATTTACCGAGATCTAGCTCTGCAAGTGCGGATTGGTCTCCCTGCTTAATGAGGAATTGGCGACTAAATTCACCAAGCCCTTTAACGAGTTCAAACTCAGTATCTGTTAATTTAAAGCCTTTTGTGTAATCTTCATAATTTGCTTTGGGATTGGCTAGAAAAATGTAAGTTGCACATTGTTGAATGAGTGTTTTGGCAATATTACTTTCTAAAGCATCGCTAGGCTCTTGTGTTGCGTAAACAAAAATACCATTTTGCTTACGGATAGTCTTTTGTTTATTTTTTGCCAAATCTTCAAAGTATGGGTCTTGCAACGGCTTCCAAAATTCATCAAAGATATACATAAACCGTTGTCCGGTAATCATGCCTTCTGTACGATAAAGTAAATACATCATCACTGGAGTACGAGTCTCTAGATTATCTAAGAATTCCGTGATATCAAAGCCGTAAATTTGATGTGTTGAAAGATCAAGAGCATCATGAGGATTATCAAACAACCATCCATAATCACCACCTTCACACCATTTTAGTAAGCGAGCGTGAACAGATGGGTGTGCGTTATAATCACTCAAATGTGGATTTGGTAAAAATTGCACCAGAAAAGACAAACGACGCAGCGATTGGTCAATGTTACTACTCATAACAGACATAACGGCTTTGTTAATTTCTTCCTCATCGTGATGTGTGATTTCGCCACCAGCTTCTGCTAATTTTTTAACAAATTGTTTTAAGAAAATCAGATTCTCTTGTGTGGGAGGAAGTTGAAATGGATTAAAGCCACTTGGTTTACCTGGCTTGAATGTCAGATATTTTCCATTCATCGCTCGAATGGCAATTTCCATACCACGATCTTTATCGAAAACAACAGTTGTTGGTTTAAATTTTTGCGCTTGTGCTAATAAAAAGCCGAGCAGCACAGTCTTACCAGATCCAGATTGTCCGATAAGTGCGGTGTTACCGAGTAATCGTTTATCGGTTGAATCCTCTTCAAGTCTGGAGGCATGAAAATTGAAATAAAGCGGCGTTTTACTGGTCGTTTTAAGAATTGTGACGGCTGGTCCCCACGGGTTACCTGTGGGTTTTCCTGACATAAAATTATGAAAAGATGAAAATGATAAAAAGTTCAGTGATGTAATTGGAGCAGGACGGGGTCTCCATTTCCAATTGCCAGGAAGTTGTGCCCAATAGCCAGCCTCTATCGCTAAATCTACAGGTTTAGGTAATACCGCAACGTCTAAGAGTGCTGCACTTGCTTTGGCCATATGGTCACGAACTTGTTGAATTGTATCACCATATATGGTTAATGTACAGTGATGCTCCCCCATAACAAAATGCCCACTGACAAGCTGATTGAGTGCTTCGTCAATTTGTTCAATTTGGCTCGTTGCTACATCTCGTGCATCAATAAGATTACGCTGATGTCGTTGTAAATAATCTTTAGCAGCATGTCGGGAGAGCACCGAAAAACTCTGCGTCAATACGAACTCGAAATCACTTTCCAGCAAAATATTCAGTTGTCCTGGTCTGGTTGTTGCGTCGTATTCCTTAATTTCCAGCATTCCAAATCGACGCATTCCACTGATTGTTCGCAGTTCACCAAGAGCACCCCATTTTGAGAAAAAAGGTCGATTGATGGACATATAGTCAGAAAAATGGTCATGGCAAATTGGCATAGGGCGATATTCGCCATTGACAAGCATTCCGAGGAATTCAAGTGCAGAAGAATAAGCATGGCCATTTTTTTCATAAGTACCAAGAAGTTCTGCACCATAATGCTTTAATGATTGGCCTAAAGTACGATTAATGTCATTGAGTTCTTTGATACATAAGTCTTGTCGCATCTTTTTTTGATCAAGCGTTTCGCGCTCATGTTGAGAAAAGAACGACATAATTTTATCTGCTATTGGTTGGAAAACGATAGTCAGATACAGATCGTTAACCATCAGATTATAACCAGTAAAGCTTTGTCGATATTTTTCATCAAGCTGATAGCAAAACATTTGATCAAATGTTGAATCAGGATACTCATAAACACGACGGCGTACAATATGCGTCCAAAATGATAAATTAGCCGATGCAATACCCCGTAGAGTATTATTAAATTCTTTTGTCCATTGAAAAATATCTTCTTCTGAAGCACTTTGATGCGAGCGTCCGTCAATTTTCCAAATTGACAAATATTCCGCATTCTTCGTAGAGATAATTGTATCTGTAATATGATGTGAATAGGGAAGGAACAGGCTTACAGGTGTCTCTGATGCGAGACGTTTGCTGCTTTCAACAGCTGTCATGCTTATCTCCTTTTACTATAATTAGAGGGACTATAACTCGATGCGCCCCAAAAGCTTTTATTGCGATTGCGAAACTTGGTATCGATCCATAACCACCAGATACGGAATGCTTTGTCATCGTTTTTTGTAATTTGCGCCATAACGAACCATAATGGCGGCGCTATAATCCACAAAAAGATATTTATTGTCATAGCAATAACAGCGACCCCCATAATCATAACAATAAGTGGCATCATGGGGACGCCCCACATTGTTGGAACACGTGTCGCTCCCTTGAATAATGGGAATGATTTTTGTTCTTGTGATTTCATGGAATGTCCTTGTTACTGGATGTTAAATAATATGTGGCTAATATAGAAGGCTGCACCAGCAATAATGACACTAAATGCCCACCGTATGAATGTAGATCTTGCAATGATGCGAAGTATATAAACAAGCAAAAGAAATAAAAGAATGATGGCAGCGGCAATAGGAATAACCATACTTAACCCATATTGCACCCCTATAAAAACATCTAAACTTCTTGTTTCCGTTTGAGCATATGCAGATTGAGTTATTAAGAACACAATTAAAGCGATAACAATAATACTAATATTGTTGCACGTTTTTGCTTGAAGAATATTTGATTGCTTCATATCTTTTACTCCTATTTAAACTGAGAGTGTTATGAATAACATTTCCTTTTTTGCAATATGTTGATATTATTGTCGGTGCAAAGTTACACTCGATAGATATGCTTAAAACATTCCGTATTTTATTAATTATGGTTGATTTCAATTAGGTTTGAATAACATTGCAACAAGTTGGGTTGCTGAACCAGCAATGATAATGCCGATTGCCCACCGTATAAATGTATCTTTTTCGATGTAACGTCCTGCATAGCCAATTGCTAAGCACAAAAGGATGACGGCAGCAGCAACAGGAATAATGTTGTCAATAAGATCTGTTTTGAGATTTGTTAAAGCATCTTTAGCATTTTTTAGTTGTGCATATGCAGGACGTGTTATAAAAAACGCGGCTATAGCTGCAAAAATTGCAGTAATCCTGTTGTTGTTCTTTGATTGTATATCAATTGATTTTTTCATATTTTACTTTCATTAAGATTGTAAATAACATTTCATATACCTTGAATATAAATGAAATTGCCATTGGTTTATTTATAATTGATAGAAAAATCTTACCTTAAAACAATGTTTGGTATTATATATTGTCGTGGTTAAGTTTAACCGCCAGCACCTTTGAATAGCATTGTAACAAGTTGGGTTGCCGAGCCAGCGATGATAACGCCAATTGCCCACCGTATAAATGTATCCTTTTCGATGTAGCGTCCCGCATAACCAATTGCTAGACATAAAAGTATAACGGCAGCGGCGAGAGGGATAATGTGGGTCGTAAGGTCTGTTTGGAGACTAGTTAAAGCATCTTTAGCATGCTTTAAGTCTGCATATACAGGATGTGTTATAAAAAAGGCATTTACAGCTGCAAAAATTGCAATGATTTTATTATTATTTTTTGATTGGAAACTAATTAATTTTTTCATATTTTACTCTTATTAAGATTCTAAACAACATTTCATATATATTAATACAAATAGAATCACTTTTGGCTTATTTTATAATTGATAGACAACTTATATAATAAACATTATGTATTATACTTGATACATAATGTTATTTTTATTTACCTGTAAACAACAATGTAGCAAGCTGAGTTGCTGAGCCAGCGATAACGACACCTATTGCCCACCGCACGAACGTATCTTTTTCGATGTAGCGCCCTGCATAACCGATTGCTAGGCATAAAAGTATAACAGCTGCAGCAACAGGAATAATGTTTTTAATAAGATCTTCCTGTAAAGCCTTTAGAGCATTCTCTGCGTTTTTTAACTTCTGCACTTGAGCGTACGCAGAATCACCCATAAAAAATACAGTCATGATTGCAGAAATTGCGATAATTTTATTATTATTATCTTTTAATTGGAAATTGATTAATTTTCTCATATTGCTTAGCCTATCATATTGTATTTGGTATAAATAATCTTTTACGAAATAAGAAATAATTTCATTGACGTGCAACGAAAGTATTGAAATCTAAAAGCTTTTTTCATTAACATTTCATATTTTCAAAGATTTATCAGCTATTTAAACAATAAAGCGACAAGCTCACTTGCTGAGCCAGCGATAATGACACCGATTGCCCACCGTACAAATGTATCTTTTTCGATATAACGCCCTGCATAACCAATTGCTAAGCCCAAAAGTATAACAGCAGCAGCGATTGGAATAATTCCAATCAATTCTGTCTTGAATTTATCTAAAGCACTTTTTGCATTGTCTAACTTTTGTGCTTGAGCACACACGGGATGTGCTAGAAAAAAAGCAGTCATTATTGTCGTAATTGAGATACTTTTATTAACTGCTCTTTGAAAGATATTTGATTGTTTCATATTTTTTTTACCCCAATTTAGATTACAGTTGATATGAATGCTTTATTTTTCTGATATGGCTTTTATTGATATAGATAAAATCTTTAAAATTCAGGTTTCTCTTTGAATAAAAAGATGTTTTATGGTTTTATGAATAACATATTCGCAAGCTCAGCTGCTGAACCTGCGATGATGACACCGATTGCCCATCGTACAAATGTGTCTTTTTCGATGTAGCGTCCCGCATAACCAATTGCTAGGCATAAAAGTATAACGGCAGCTGCGATAGGGATAATCGTTGTTAATTCTTTTTTAAATTCGCCTAAAGCTTTTTTTGCATTTTCTAAACCTTGTGCTTGCGCCCATGCTGGATGTGCCATAAAAAATACAGTTAAAGCTGCATAGATCTGAGTTGTTTTATTACGAACTATTGTTTGAAGAATATTTAATTGTTTCATGTTTTTCATCCTGATTAAGATTAAAACTCCCATAAATAACCCCTCTTTCATAAAGAAATTTAAAGAGATATTTTGGATCTGCCCAAGTCCTTAGTTTTCCTCTTTGTGTAAGAAGCGTATATTTATTTGGTTTTCCGGTGATTGGATCATCGGCAACAAACGTAAAATACCACTCCCTTTCCGAGCGCATCACAATTGTAATTTCTCGTGCTGCTTTCTGATTAAATGCTATATCAACGCTGTTCTGTTCTATCATTTTCATTTTTTTTGCCCTCAATTAGAAGAGATTTTATCTAATCTTACTAATTAGAGCTTTAATATTTCTTTATCTACTTTTCATTGTAATATCCTATCAAAATTTTAGTTTTAATTTGTGATAACATCAATCATCACTCTAGTTTTTTCTTAATGAAGAAGAATTCTCCGTTGCAAAAGCATCATGAGCGCTACTTGCTTTATGTGCAAATACATCTTCTAGTTCTTCTTTGGAAAGAGCTTCTGTCTTCGTTGTTTGTCTTTGTTCTCTTTCGTGAATTTCTATAGATTCTTGTGACGTTTGATCATCTACAAGATGAGAAGTTTTTACTTCAAAAAATGAAGAAATCTTCTGCATATAAAGGTTATTTAAATTTCCTATATTGTAGAAATTTAGCGCGGACTGTAATGTATCCTCTTTAGAGTTATATACAAATGCTGTTGGTTCATAGTGGTAGGTTAAAGCGGTTTGTTTAGCTTTAGGATTTCTGCAAAAACCAAATGTGTCAAAAAGAAAAAATGATTTCACATCTCCGACGCCACTTTGTTCCAAGTTTACGTCAAAATTATGTTTACTTTGTTTAAACTGCTGATTTGTTGCGCTTCCTTTTCTAAATGAAAATGATTGACGGAATAATTTATTATTATCTGTTATATAAATATTATCCTGTTCTCTTTGTTCGATGAGAGCTGAAAATACTGGGCAGGGGGGGGTATTGGATATATATGCAGCAGCAAACATTGTGAAATCTGAGACAATCATCAGCAATACACCTTATTATGAAAAATTTTATGGATACAAATGCCAATTCTGTGTGGTGCTTTTTGTTTCCGTCTTTTGATTTTATAAATTTGCAGAATGGGATTGTTTAGCTCAGAATATTCTTTGTGATTATTGAACTGTTCTTTTCTAAGGAGATGTTTAATATATGCCAATATCCAACCATTGAGGTCAATGTGAGGGATAAAATAGGACACATTACGCCAACCAATATTATTGGACTTACGGAAAAAAGTGATGCTTTTAAGCAAGAATGATCGCTGAGATTTTAATGAAGGGACTTGTTTTATACAACTTTTTAGTTGCAAAAATCTTTTCAAAAAACATTTATACGAAGTAAAAAGCCATTGTACTTGAGGGGGTCTCTTATTCTCATAATAAATTACACTACCATTATAGGAAGAGGGCTTGTTCTTTGTCGCATATTGCCATAGTTTATAGAATGGCGATTTATATTTACCTTTGACTACTGACTCATGAGAGTCAGAGAGGTGTGATGGTGTTTGTGCACTGTACTTACCAGTTCTCATGATTGAACTGAAAAAATATACAGTGCTGGTAATTGATATACCAATAAACAGCTTTTTGTAGTTCAAAGCACATCTCCGTCAAAGTGATATATTTATCGTAATTTTAATTTCGATAACAAATAGACAAAAATCGTCTATAATTATGTTTAAAATATGGCAAAGAGTAGTTCTTTTTTGCAAGGGGAGTAATTAAGGTGAATGATCTCAAAAATATGAATTTTGATGAACTACAAGAGATGCGTACACAAATCGATGTGGAATTGAAAAAACGGCAAGCAAAGGAAAAGCAAAATGCGCGACGAAAAATTCTTGAAATTGCTAATGCCCATGGAATTGATATCGCTGATCTTGTAAATAAAGAGCGTCATTATCGAAATCCTAATAACCAATGGGAATTATGGAATGGGCGGGGACGTAGACCTAAGTGGATTAAAGAGTGGTTGGAAAATGGGTATACACTTGATGAACTAGAAGTAACATAACACATGTGCAATATTACAAGATAAGGGAATACTAAAAAATATGAATGCAAGAAGTATGCTCTTTTTGATCATTTGATATACAAAGATAATAAACGGATGTAGAGTATTGAGTGATCGAATAAAACGATAGGGAGCATGAACCAATGTATTTAAATGAAAAAGGTATTGTTGTAATAAATTGGCATCATCATTAAGTTTGCCAGCTTAAAATGCTGTAATTTTACTCTTAACATTTAATGGAATCACGTCCCTCATATAAAATAGAACGCTATTGTGCTGCACATGTGCGTGCTTTTTTAAGAGATATGTCTTAAAGCTCGTTACACCCATTTCATGTTGGAGCTCGTGCGGGATATAACGATAAAGCGCTACCAGGAAGGATATAAAGTTTAATAGAGCATTCTCATCTTTACACTTAATAAAAGAAAAAGCTGGCAGCATCTATACTGCGTCAGCTCTTGGATATTGTGACATTTTTTGGTGTTGTGAGAATTCTGTGTGCGAGAGCCCTTAGCACTTGGGAGTGTGAGGCTTTTTACGCTTTTTTTTTTCGTGTTTTCACTCCCACGTTATTCCTGCTTATGACGTGTTAGAGTATGATTTTGGTTACTTCAATATATCGAGATTTGAAATGAGAGGGGTTAACAATATTCGGGGTTTCTTATTCAAGTTGAAAACGATAAATGATCCTTATAAATCAATGCATTGATTTTAAGAGGAGCATTTTACCTCCTTTTTTATAGTTTTACTGACGTTGCTTTTTTTAGTCTGTGCACATAAATGGGTTTTATTGATTCCTTACAAAAAGGATTGAAATGAGAAAATTGATTGCGTCAGGATTCTAATCCAATACGTAAAATGATAATTTTATCAATCAATATGTTGTTAAATTAATATCCTTATATTTTTGAAATAGGTTTTGTAGAACAAGAGTTTTATGTTTTTCATAGATTTTGTTTAGTCTTTTTTGTAAGACTATATATGTGAGACATTCACTTTATTTATTATTCGTATAGTAGATGTGAGTAAGTGTGTTGAAAATGGAAATTTTCTATGGCTAGTATGGGTTTTAATAGAATTTTATGACATATTTCTAAGTGTTTGTGATTAAAATTCATTGATATGCATGTATGTATCAGGAATAAAGAGTGCATTGAAAATGAAAAGATTGAGCATTTTTTATTTCTATCCGTTTTCTTTTATGGTGCAAAAATAGGGGTAATATGCAAGTTTACAATTATATGTGATGGTATAGAGTGCGGAACACTTTGTTGTATATCAGAGTTTTTGAAATTGTGGCATTTCCATATAAATTGAAGGATTTGTCGTAAAATAGAGCGCAACGGGATGCATTTGTGTTGCCAATTTACATGCTTTTTAAAAGAAACCTTTTCAATGTAACTAAGCTCATTTTATGACACTGCTCGTGAATAATATAACGTATAAGTTCTCCTATGATCATATAAAATCTATTGTGCACCACCATCTTTATTTTAGTAATAGGATGTAAGGTGGTACCGTTACGCACTTTGCCAATTTCTATGTTGCGGATAGCTTTTGCACTTGAGAGTGTTCATGAGAGGCTTTTTATTGCTTTCTTTAAATTGTTTTATCTATACGCCAATTCCGCTTGTGATGTGCAAAAGATATAATTTTGATTATTTCAATATATACAGATTTGAAATTAAGAGTATTTTACAAACTTCAGAGTTCTCATTCAATATGAGAACAATGAGTTATTATTATAAATAAAACTGTTATGTGCTAAAAAGCTTTGTTTATTTTGTTATGCTGTGAAAGAGCGTCCTTTGAGGTGTGGTGATACAACCTCCTTGAAATATTAAATGTTTTTTTCAGTGTGTTATGAATATTCTTAAAGGATGACTTGTTTATCGAGTCTTAATGTTTAAGTAAAATGCGTGAGAAAGAGGTCAAGGGAAACCTACTCGATAAAAATCCGGACTGTAAACAGATCAAGTCGAGAGGGATTTTTTTCTTCTTTGAGGTGTGTGAGGAAGTCAAAGGATGTAAAAAATGAAATGGTATGGATTTTTTCTTAAAGTGGAAAGCCGTGTAGGAGACGTGGGGCATTGGAGGTGAGTCCGGAAGCTTCTTGAATGAAATATTTTTTTATTTTTGGCGCTTGGTTGACAATTCCAAGACCGGTATCGCGCAGCATCCGTAAGAGAAGGTTATCGTTGGAGAAGAGTTTATTAAGCCAGTCATTGCTTAAAGCCATACGGACAATTTCAAAACGTCTCCAGCTTTGATAGCGCTCTAAAGCAGTGAGGGAGCCAATGTCAAGACCTAAACGTGCTGTTTCAATAATGACTTCAGCCAGTGCAGCGCTATCGCGTAATCCTAAATTTAGTCCTTGTCCTGCAATGGGGTGGATGGTATGGGCTGCATCACCAGCGAGGGCAAAACGTGGCTTAATACATTGACGTGTTAAAGAAAGGCTCAAAGCAAAAGCTTGACGTTCGCCATTCCAAGATAGTTTTCCTAATCGATGGCCGATGCGTCTTTCAAGTTCTGTTTCAAAAATAAGTGCATCCGCTTTGAGATAATATTGCGCAGTTTTATGGTCTTCATTCCACACAATAGCGGACCGGTTGCCTTTGAGAGGGAGAAGAGCGAAAGGGCCAGCAGGTAAAAAATGTTGAATTGCTTGACCATAATGGGGTTTTTCATGTTCAATTGTGCAGATAATTGCTGTTTGTTTGTAGGGATGAGAAAAGTTTTTAAGACCTGCTTTTTTGCGTAATTTCGAATGGGCTCCGTCAGCTGCAATAAGCAATTTTGTTTGCCAAACCTCTTCATTATTTAAAGTGACGGTTGTATGTTGATCTTCTTGATGAAAATCAATGACACGTGTGTTTGTAATAACAGGGATATTGAGATCTTTGACACGTTTTTTTAAAGTGTTGATGAGTTCTCTATGTTCTACCATAGCAGCAAAGGGTTCATTGGGGGTGATATCGCCTTCAAAGGTTAAAAGAGTGGGTTTGACAGGGTCATTTGTCCCTGTATCTGTGATGATCACTGAACGAATGGGTTGCGCATAGGGCTCTATAGGTTCCCAACATTGTAATTGTTTTAACATACGAATAGAAGCAGCAGTAAGGGCAATGGTTCGTATGTTAGAAGCAGGGGTATCTCCTTGTGGAGCAGCATCAACGATTTTTATTTTCAGATTAGGGGCTGTTTGCTTGAGTGCTATTGCTAGTGTTAAGCCGACAGCTGCTCCTCCCGCAATGAGGAGATCACATTGTTTGGTTTTATGGGATTTTATTTTTTTATTGGGTTGTACGTCTTTATTGCGATTAGAACACACAATACTTCTTCTTCCATTGTTTATAGTTTGCTTTCTTTTAAAAAGAATATCTTTTTACATTGCCTAAAATATCTTAACTTTTATTTTTCTTTCTGCTTTACAAGAACGAGGTTTCTTTTTGGCGCCAATCTGGTGACAGATTAGTTTTTCAGAGTTTTTTTGCTTAATCATTTATGTGATTCATCTTACAGATTTATCGGATAAGCTTTTTTGAATATCTTCTTCAATTCTTTTTACACTTGGTTGATAAAAAAGAAAACTAAAATTAAACAAAGAAGATATTGTATTTTTTAATTTGTATGAATGCTCTTTAATATGTTTGTCCCTCGAAGGGGTGCATTTAGTGCGTATGATAGATAAGGAAAAATGGGCTCATTAGTGATGGTTAAAACGGTATTAATCTTTTGCTATTAACATGATGTAGCGTAAAACATCTTCTGTTTAGGAGTGCATTATTATGTAAAACTTTACACATGAGGTGTTTTTTGGTTGATCGTGTTATAGATATTTAAAGTAGGGCTTTTTTTTCCGCCTTATGAAGTATTGTCCCTTAAGGTGTGGTATATGAACGATATGAAATGGTTAGAAGGTAGAATCTGCTAGATAAGAAGCTGGATTGTTTACAGATTGGCGCTGAGTTTAAGCTTCGTCTTTTTTTAAGAGGGAGGAAGGTATAACTCTTTCAATATAAAAGTTTTGTATTTGGAATTGATGGATGCACCGAAGTTCTTCTCCTTATGATTCATTAGAAGCACGAAATTCTCAAGGTTTTCGGCTTATTGAAATGTTCTTACGCCAGATTGGCGTTTTCATTGGGCTTGGGCTTTTGGGCTTTATTATTTTTTGTGTATTTGCTTTGGCAACTTGGAATGTTGCGGACCCATCTTTAACCCATGCAAATACCAATGAGGTGACAAACCTTATGGGGTGGTTGGGTGCGATTTTTTCAGATTTTATTATGCAGTTTTTTGGCTTGGCAAGTCTTGCTGTTTTATTGCCGCCATTATTTTGGTCTTTTCTTTTGTTGGCACAAAAGAATATCTACAATTTGTCTTGGCGCTTTTTTTTGTGGATGGTATCAACGATTTGTTTTTTAATTGCCTTTTCCCTTATGACGCCTATTGCTTCTTTTACTTATTGGCCATTGCCAATGGGCTTGGGAGGGGTTTTAGGCGATAAAGCTTTAAGTGTTGCTTCTTCAATCTTTCCTTTTCTTCTTTCTCCACTTTACACTGTGTGCTTCAGTATTGTTTTTATTCTTTTAGGTTTTTTTATCGCTGCTTTTGCTGGCAATGTGATATGGCGGCGTCAAACAAAGAAAAGAAAAGAAAAAAGCATACCCAAAAACGAAATCATTCATCCAATTTTTGAGGAGGAAGAAGATACGGAACATGCTGCAGAGGATGATCGTGTGTCACACGGTTTTTTTGTGACAACTCTTGGCGCTATTTTACATCTTTTTTATTTTTTACAAGCGCATTTTTTTCGCCTTTTTTGTTTCAAGAAGCGTTCTCAGAGTAAGAAACGAGGAAAGCCATTTGATCGGATTGAACCAACTTTTTTGGATGAAAAAGAAAAGTGTGAGGAAAATGAAATTTCTCCTGTTAAAAGTCGAAAGCGTTTAACCGCTTCTTCAAATGGTGGTTTTGTTCTTCCACTTTTAGATTATCTTTCGGTTGCACCACCATCTGTTAGGGATGCAAAACTTTCACCTGCTTCTTTAAAAGCAAATTCTCAGGAACTTGAAGGGGTTTTGTTAGATTTTGGGGTCAAAGGGAAAATTATAGATGCCTGTCCTGGACCGGTGGTTACTTTATATGAATTTGAACCGGCTGCTGGCATTAAGTCTTCTCGTATCATCAGTCTAGCAGATGATATTGCGCGCTCGATGCGTGCGATTTCTGCTCGTGTTGCTGTGGTTCCAGGGCGCAATGTGATTGGAATAGAATTGCCCAATGCAAAGCGTGAGATGGTTTATTTAAGAGAAATTGTGCAAGCGCAGGAGTTTATTGAAAGCAAAGCAAAATTAGGGCTTGCTTTGGGCAAGACAATTGGGGGAGAAGCTGTTATTGCGGATTTAGCAAAAATGCCTCATCTTTTGGTTGCTGGTACAACAGGATCAGGAAAGTCTGTTGCTATCAATACAATGATTTTATCTCTGCTTTATCGGATGACACCTGAACAATGTCGCCTCATTATGGTGGATCCAAAAATGCTTGAACTTTCGGTTTATGATGGCATTCCTCATTTATTAACACCGGTGGTGACAGATCCTAAAAAAGCCGTCATTGCTTTAAAATGGGCTGTTCGTGAAATGGAAGAGCGCTATAGTAAAATGTCAAAACTTGGTGTTCGCAATATCGATGGGTTTAATGCACGTCTCAAGGAGTCAGAAGGTCAAGGAGAGACAATGGTGCGTACAATTCAAGTTGGCTTTGATCATGAGACAGGTGAGCCTCTTTATGAAACGGAAACGCTTGATTTTAGTCCTATGCCCTATATTGTTGTCATTATTGATGAAATGGCTGATTTAATGATGGTTGCTGGTAAAGATATTGAAGGGGCGGTTCAACGCTTAGCGCAAATGGCGCGCGCCGCTGGTATCCATGTGATTATGGCAACACAGCGTCCTTCTGTTGATGTTATTACTGGGACGATTAAAGCCAATTTTCCTACACGCATTTCTTTTTCAGTGAGTTCAAAAATTGATAGCCGAACAATTCTAGGCGAACAAGGTGCCGAACAACTCTTGGGGCAGGGAGATATGCTCTTCATGATGGGAGGAGGACGTATTCAGCGTGTGCATGGACCTTTTGTCGCGGATGATGAAGTGGAGCAGGTTGTTGCGCATCTCAAAGCGCAAGCACGACCTGATTATTTGGAAACAATTACACAAGAAGTTGAAGAGGATGGTGCTGATGTTTCTTTGGCTTCTCCTTCAGAAGATGATCCCTATAGTCAAGCTGTTGCTATTGTTCTTCGTGACCGTAAGGCTTCGATTTCTTATATTCAACGCCGTTTAGGCATTGGTTATAACCGTGCTGCAACATTGATTGAGAGAATGGAAGAAGAAGGGATTATTAGTCCAGCAAATCATGCAGGGAAACGAGAAATTTTAGTTCCTGCTGAAGAAGAACGCTTTTGAAAAATCTTGATAAGCGTTTTTTAATAATATCTTATAAAAATAGGTGGTTATCCTACTCTGCCGTAAAAAGTTGATATCATCATACATTGTTCCAGTCCTTGGTATTTGAGACAATTCATAAGAAGTATTTTTATTCTTTAGCTTATTAATTTTTATCCATATGTCGGCCTTGCTTGTGATATGTAAGCCAATGATTTAAATTGATTCAATATGAGATAAGTATATGGTGAGAAAATCTTACGGTATTTGACATTATGATTCACGGTGAAAAATGATAATTTACCATTATAAATCAAGGTATAGATGTGAAATAATGTCATGTGAGGTGCTGTAGTATAAAAGTATGCAAGGCTTGATATATTAAGTGTTTTTTTAAGGCTGTATTGAATATTTAAGGTAGGGGTTATCAGCTTTATGTAAGGTGAAGCATATGGGGTGAGAAGCCAAGGGGAACCTACTAAAATCCAAACTGTTTATAGATCTGATCGGGTGAGGACTTTTATTCTTTTTGGTGAAGTCAAAAAACCTTTTTGTTTCTGAAAAGAGTTTTCAGATTCGCAAAGTACTATGTTTCGTCCTTCATTGGTTCCGTGTATTGCCTATAATCTATGTTGCTTCACAGATTATGAGTGGGAAAAAATATATTATGCGTTGAGCAAATTAGCAGAAAAGTAGGAATTTTGGTCCTTTGGGGAGGCTTAAAGGCAGATTGTTTCTTTGGAAACAATACCGCAAACGGTTAAAGAATATAAGACGGATGTTTTGGGGGGCTTCTTCTTGAGCAGATGATTATTGTCAAGCTGTTGCTGTTGTGCTTTGTGATGATTAGGCTTCAAATGCTGATATTCAACACTGTTTAGGCATTGCTTATAATTCGTGCGGCGACATTGATTGAGGGAATGGAAGAAGAAGGCATCATTGGTTCAGCAAATTATGCGGGAAAACGGGAATTTTGTGGGGGACTTTTGGAGAAGAATACTTTTAAAAATCTTTTGATAGTTTTTTCAAATAATATCTTTATCTTATAAAGCAGGGTATTTATTCATCATTTGTTGTTTATGATAAAGCCAATTAAGTATTGCTTGGGAGCATTTTTATGAAAACGTCTTTTTTGTCGCAAAGAAGAGTCTTTGGGTTTGTGGGGATTATTGTCTTTTGGTGTTTAACTTTTCCTGCTTTTTCGCAAGCCTCTAATAAAGTGGCAAAGGCGCAGAATGTTGTGAACCACTTTGCGGCAATCAAAACAATGACAGGTGATTTTATTCAATTTAGTCCAAAGGGAAAGATGTCTCAAGGAACGTTTTATCTAGAGCGTCCAGGGAAAATTCGTTTTATTTACAAGAAAATGCCTTTACAGATTATTGCAGATGGTCAATTTGTGGGCATTAACAATCGAGCTTTGAATACTTGGAACTTTTCCCAACTTTCGCAAACGCCAATGAAATTTCTGTTGGATGATAAAATTGACGTATCTTCTGGGCGTTTGTTGGCCTTTCGTGAAGATCCTGGGGCCGTGACGATTGTTTTGCGTGATCAAACAATTGGGGTAGGGCAAATAAGGATGGTTTTTGATTCTCAAGGTTCTGCTTTGCGGCAGTGGACAATTGTTGACCAACAAAATTTGGAAACTACTGTGCAGATTATGAATGTGCAGACAGATGTTCGATTCGCTAATGGAATGTTTAAACTTCCTTCGCAGAAATGAAGAAATAGTGTCACGTCATTGAGATTAAAACAGATGTTTTTTCGTATTGCGACTTGGAATATTAACTCTATTCGTTTGCGTCTTGCACAGGTTTTTCAGTATTTGGAACTCTTTCCTACAGATGTATTGTGTCTACAGGAAACAAAATGTCCAGATGCTTTATTTCCAGTGAGGGACTTTGAGGCAGCAGGATATAAGCATATCGCATTGAGTGGACAAAAATCTTATAACGGGGTGGCTATTGTTTCTCGTTTACCTTTTAAAAAGGTAAAAAAGCGTTTTTTTTGTCAAAATCAAGATTGCCGCTATATCTCAGTAATTGTGGAAGTCCATGGGAGAATCTTGCGGATTCATAATTTTTATGTTCCAGCTGGGGGAGATATTCCTGACGCTGATGTGAATGAAAAATTTCGTCATAAGCTTGATTTTTTAGAGGAAATGTCTCTTATCCGCGCAGATCAGGAAAAGGGGATATCTTCTCTTTTGCTGGGCGATTTGAATATTGCTCCTTTGGCAGAGGATGTTTGGTCTCATCAGCAATTGTTGAAGGTTGTAAGCCATACCCCCATTGAAACTGAGCGTTTACAGGATTTGTGTTGTCAAGGCGGGTGGGTTGATCTTATGCGGTTGCATATTCCTGTTCCTACTAAACTTTACACATGGTGGAGTTATCGTGCACGCAATTGGGCGCTTACGGATTACGGACGGCGGCTTGACCATGTTTGGTCCTCTCCAGATTTAGCGCCTTTTGTGGCGGATCTTGCAACTTTTCGTGATGCGCGCGGATGGGAACGTCCTTCAGATCATATTCCTGTGCAAACTGTATTTGATTTTTCACGTCAAGTTTGAAATAAGAGGTAAATAAAGTATTAATATTAAATAATGATTCTGAAAGAATGCGGGAGACTGGATGTATATCAGAAATCTCAAATGGGGTGCTTCTCGTGGATTATTTTCTAGTGTCTTGTTGTGTTTGCTTTTGTCAGGATGTATGGTTGGTCCTAATTACCAGAAAACATCTTTTCGTGTTCCAGCAGCTTGGGGAGAAAAATCTGCACAGACTGCAGGGCAGCCAGTTGTGCTTGCCGGATGGTGGCGGCATTTGAATGACCCTGTTCTAGATGCGTTAATGGATTACGCGATTTCTGGAAATAATAATGTTGCTGTTGCCAAAGCTCGGGTACGTGAGGCGCGTGCAGGTTTAGGACAGGTTGTGGGAACTCTTTTGCCAAATGTGTCCAATTCAATTTCAGGAACCCGTAGTCGTTCTGGACAGTCTGATGCATTGTTAAACCAATATCTTAGTGGTTTTGATGCAAGTTGGGAGCTGGATTTTTTTGGTGGGCATAAACGAGCTGTTGAAGCAGCGCGTTATGGCCTTGATGCGGCTGTGGAAGATATGCGCGCTACCATGGTGACATTACTAGGAGATGTGGCAACAAATTATGTGCAAATGCGTGGTTGGCAACAAAAGTTGTTTATTGTGCGGCAAATTGCTGTATCACAACGTAAAACTTATGAACTGATGCGCGCTAGATTAACAGCTGGTGATGTTTCTGAGCTTGATGTTTCAAATGCACAAGCACAAATGGCAAATACAGAAGCAGATATATCACAGATGGAAGCGAATTTAGCAATGAGCGTTCATCGCCTTTCTGTCTTAACTGGTCGTGTGCCTACGGCATTGAAGGATCTTTTACAAAAAAATGCTAAGCATGCAAAGATTCCACAACCGCGCTGGCCGATACCAGCAGGAATTCCAGCAGATATTTTGTTAACTCGTCCGGATTTGCGACGGGCAGAACGTCAATATGCGCAAGCGACAGCACGGATTGGTCAGCGTGAAGCAGATCGTTATCCATCACTTACTTTAACAGGTAATATTTCGACAGCAGCAACGGCAATTGATCAGTTATGGAAAAATTCAACGATTGGCTGGTCTTTTGGACCTGGTCTTCGTTTTCCTCTTTTTAATGGAGGTCAGGTCGAGGCTTCTATTGCGGTAGCACGCGCACAGCGTGATCAAGCTTTTATTACTTATCGAGCTGCTGTGTTGGAAGCTTTAGAAGATGTAGAAAATGCGCTTGTAAGATTAACGAAGGAACATCAACGCTTAGAAAAGCTAATCGTTGCGAATAAAGCTTCTCTTCATTCCTTAAAACTTTCACGGAGCCTTTTTGAGAATGGAAATACTAGTTTTCTTGAATTGTTAAATGCTGATCGCTCTTATTATTCTGCACAAATGGCGCTTAAAGATAGTCGTGTTTCTTTGGTTACGCAATATATCACGTTGATGAAAGCATTGGGGGGGGGCTGGGATGGTGTTGTTGATGTATCGCGTCCAGAAGTCGTTGATAGTGCACCTAGTTCGCGTGCAAAGGTAGGGAAATGAAAAAAAACTTACTCAAAAATTTCATTACAAAACACAAAAAACTTTCCTTCTTTTTAACTGCTATATTTCTCATTCTCTTGTTGTTATGGTTACGTTCTGTTTTTTTTGGAACATCCACACCAATATATATGACAGCGGTGGTGAAGCGTGGGGATATTGAAGAAAGTGTTTTAGCTTCTGGTCTTGTACGTCCTTACCGGTTGGTGGCTGTTGGTGCGCGTGCAACAGGGCGTGTGGTGTCAATGCGCGTTTCCCCTGGGAGTGTTGTGAAAGAAGGCGATCTGTTGGCAGAAATTGATCCTACAGATCAGGAAAATGATTTAAAAAGAAAAAAAGCAGCATTATCGCATTATTATGCGAGTTTGGTAGAACAAGAAGCCTATCTTTCTCTTGCACAGAAAAATTTAGAGCGTCAGAAAAAAATGATCGAAACACGAGCGATTTCACGGGCGAACCTCGATGAGGCTGCGACACAAGTGAAAATACGCGAGGCGCAAATTGAACAACTTCGTCAACAAATTGTGCAAGCACAAATTGATGTGGAGAGTGCAGAGGTTAATTTAGGTTATACACGTATCACTGCCCCTTCAGCGGGAACGGTTTTGGCAACAGTTGTGGAAGAAGGGCAGAATGTGAATGCGGTTCAGTCGGCGCCAACAATTGTTATTTTGGGTGATTTATCAAAGATGACGATCAAGGCGCAAATCTCAGAAGCAGATATTCTTAAAGTCCGAGCTGGACAACCACTTTATTTTACAGTTCTAGGTAATACACAGCGTCGTTATGAAGGCGTTTTAGAAAAAGTAGAGCCGGCTCCTGAAGCAATTCGTGCTGATGTGAGTATTAATCCTGGTATGGTGAGTGGTTCTAGTGCTTTAATATCATCGGCTATCTATTACAATGGAATTTTACATGTTGATAATGCGGATAATTTTTTGCGAACCTATATGACTGCTCAAGTTCATATTATCTTAGGGCGCGCGCAGAATGTCTTGTTGGTTCCAAGTGATGCTTTACGCGATGAGACAAGAGAGCGTAAAGCATGGGTTTCTGTTTTAGTGGGGGAAAATAAGGTGGTTACTAAACAGGTGAGCGTTGGGTTGAATAATAAGGTTATGGCAGAGATTATTTCAGGACTTAACGAGGGTGATGTCGTCATCACCAGTTCGTCTGATGGAGTGATGCCAGAGTTTTCTAACATGCATAGCGAAGACGAGAGTTAAAGCATGAGCACAAATCAAGCAGATGCTGTCTTCGTCTTGGAAAATATTGTGCGCAAATTTCCTGCGGGCGAAGCGTTTGTTACCGTTTTGAAAAACATCAATCTTACCATTAAACGTGGTGAAATGGTGGCAATTGTAGGTGCTTCCGGTTCAGGTAAATCTACCTTGATGAATATTTTAGGCTGTCTTGACCGTCCAACTTCTGGCCGTTATTGGATCTCTGGTAAAGAAACAGCTTCCCTTTCTGCGGATGAATTGTCGGCTTTGCGACGTAATCATTTTGGTTTTATTTTTCAGCGTTACCATTTGTTGAATGAATTGACAGCTCTTGGTAATGTTGAAATTCCGGCTATTTATGCGGGATGTGCTGTGGAAGCAAGAAAAAAGCGGGCACAGGATCTTTTAACGCGTTTGGGCATGGGTGATCGGATAAATCATCGTCCAAATCAGCTTTCCGGTGGTCAGCAACAACGTGTTTCTATTGCTCGGGCGCTCATGAATAATGCGGAGGTCATTCTTGCAGATGAACCAACTGGTGCATTGGATAAAAAGAGTGGGCAAGAAGTATTGCATATTTTGGATGAACTTCATCAAGAAGGGCGTACTATTATCATTGTAACCCATGATATGCAGGTAGCTGAAAGAGCAGAGCGTATTATCGAAATCAGTGATGGGGAAATTATTGCTGATAAGCGGTCAAGGGGTGGAAAAGCAAAAGTTGGTAGAAAATCTCTTCAGGAACAACAAAATCTAAAAGGCCAACAAAAACTGGGCTTTTTTCGTTCTTTTGTTGAGCGATTCCGTGAGGCGTTTGTGATGGCTCTGTTGGCAATGAATGCACATCGCATGCGGACTTTTCTAACAATGCTTGGGGTGATTATCGGTATTGGGGCGATTATTGCTATGGTAGCGTTAGGGAATGGTACACGAGAGAAAATTCTGGAAAATTTTAAAAGTTTAGGTGCTAATACATTAACCATTTTTCCTGGCAAAAGTTTTTCTGATCCACAAGCAGAAAAAATAACCAGTTTGGTTGAAGCTGATGCAGAAGCTTTGTCTGGATTACCTTATGTTTCTGGTGTAACACCACAGATTTCAGCAAGCTCGAAAGTACGTTTTGGTGCAGTTGAAGTCAATGCTGTCATTGCGGGGGTGGGAGAACAATTTTTTCAGACACAGGGGCTCAAAGTTTTCAAAGGACAGTTTTTTGATCACAAAAGTGTCCATGATCGGGCGGTTGATCTCGTGATCGAGAAAGAAGCATTGTCTGTTCTTTTCCCCCATAGCCATGAAAGCCCCCTTGGAAAGGTGGTGCATGTGGGTAATGTTCCAGCGCGTATTATTGGTGTTGTTGATTCGCAAAATAATGCAAGTGGAGATACATCAAATACCTTACAGCTTTATTTACCCTATACAACAGTGCAGACGCGTTTTCTTGGTACAACGGAAGTTCGTGCAATTACCGTTAGGATTGCTGATGATATTGATTCACATTTAGCGGAGACTATGATAAAACGTTTTCTCATTATGCGGCATGGCGGGGAGGATTTTTTCATTAGAAATTCTGAATTTTTCCGTGAACGTATCATGGAGAGTACAAATATTTTAACACTTTTAATTTCTTCAATTGCAGCTATTTCTCTGGTTGTGGGGGGTATAGGGGTGATGAATATTATGTTGGTCACTGTTTCTGAGCGGATCAATGAAATCGGCGTGCGTATGGCAGTTGGTGCACGACAAAGTGATATTTTACAGCAATTTCTCATTGAAGCGATTTTGGTTTGTGTGATTGGTGGTGGTTTGGGAATCTTGCTTGGACTTTCTATCGGTGGCTTGTTTCTTCTGTTTAAGGCACCTATCCATTTGGTTTATACTATTGAATCGATCATTATGTCTCTTACTTTTTCAACCCTCATAGGAATATGTTTTGGCTTTTCTCCAGCGCGACAAGCTTCACGGCTTGATCCTGTTGTTGCACTCTCGCGTGATTAAGCGGTTATCAATTTAAGAGATATTGGTTGTTATATCAAATTGGATGAAACATTTGTGAAGCAGAATATGGATGGGAAAAGTTTAGCACTATTCGCTTCTTTCTCCTAAAAAATGCTGTATTCGTTAAGTGGAATGCTACTAGACCATGAATTTATAGCACAACACATCATGTGAGATGTGGTGGTATAGGGGTGTATAATCTTCCTTGAGGTATTAAATGTTTTGGGAATGCTTTACGAATATTCTTAAATTTTTCTTATCGCGCCTTTTGTAAGTGAATCCCATTAAGCAGAAAGCTAAGCGGAATCCGCTAGAATTGAGACTGTTTACAGACTGGATTTCGTTAAGAATCCCTGTCTTTTCAGATGCGGAAAGGAAGCTAAATGAAATATAATGCGCGCTGACTTTTAAGATTTAATCTAAAAAAGCGGGGGAAAGTGAAGTGTATATCTTTTAACAAACAAAAGAACAAAAAAGCAAGTCGAGACAAAAACAGCTTAAAACCCACCCCTCCAAAAAAACAACTGGTATACGAGGCGTGTTAATCTATAGAGTTTTCCTTTTGTTCATTCGTAGACCGGTTCTTTTTTTCACACATTGTATGGCAATAGAAGGGACGTTCGTATGAGTAACCTTTGGTTTACCTAAGAGAGCGCGTGCTTTTTCTGTTGTCTGTAAATCAACATCTAAACCTAAGACAGCCGCATGTTTGAGACAAATATTAAGACGATTAAGAGCTCTATTAGCTGTTGCTGCTTTTGTATGCCAAATGGGAGTAAGGACATTGCGTATCTCTGTTTGTGTAATATCAGAAACGGGCAGACAGCCTAATTTAGGTAAAATATGAAGTTTTAAAGGTAAAAACCAATTCCCATCTTTGCCGTCATTCTTTAATTCAGCTTTACGGCTTTCAAAAGCATCCAAAGCAATATCTTTTAAATAATGGAGATTGCTTATTGCCTCACGCTTTTGTTTATTACGTTTTTGAATAGGGTCACGACCCTCACGTAACACAGAGCGCCACCCACTTGCTAATTCACGGGCTTGTTTTAAAGAGACATCTCTTAAAGCACCCAAGCCCCTTTCACGACGGCGCCCGTGAAGAGTATAACGATAAATCCATTGAGCACCTCCATCTTTGCGCTTATGAAGTAACAAGCCGGCACCATCATTATATTTTCCAGCCCCCAATGTTGCGACAGATTTTGCATTAAGACGGCTCATAAGAGCCATTTTTATTCCTTTCTTATACAAATTTGATCCACACACTCATCTCACTTGTTATGTGCAAATGAGTGGTTTTGATTGATTCAAGATAAACAGATTTGAAATGAGAGAATCCTACGATATTCGAGACTCTCATTCATCACACAAAACAGTGAATTGTCATTATAAATCAATATCTTGTTGGTTTTGGATTCCTTATAGCTTTATGCGATGGAGATATAGGTTCCTGCGAAGCTTTAGCTTTGTATGGAGGATGCGATAAACACACCTATGGATTTATGTTGCTGGGAAGCTAAAACTATATTGATTATTATGTGTATTGGCATAGCTTATTATTGGTTTTATGATAGATTTTAATTGCGTTTAGCTTCAGGCGATATCAAGCTTTCAACTTTTTAAATAGAGAAACATCAAAAAGAAGTTCACAAAAATAAAAATAATGAAACAAACCTCCACATTCTCGTGAATGGTGCGTATTGTCTTATGTTTTTGTTCTTCACGTTCTTTAAAGGGGGGCGTTTTCTTATGGTAAAAAGAATGCTGCAAACAGAATATACTTATGTTGCACATTTATGCACTTATGTTAAAGAAACATCTCTTGGTGCGTTCAAAGTTCATTTCATGGTGCTGAAGCATGTATTAAAAAGAGAGTGTTCGTTGAGAGGAAGCTCCCTAGATTGCTATAAGGTCTATTTATCCCCTCCCTCTTTAGGCTTCATGAAGTAATAAGCCAGCACCGTTACACTATTTGCCGTAATACTGCTTAGAACTTGGGATAATTGATAAGAGGTATATTTTACACTCAGTGATAAGGGCTGTTGCGATATTTCGGATATGGGCAAAGTGTATGGTTTCTTGTATTTTTTATGAAACATAAAGATGGTGGTATAAATAGATCTTATAGTGATCTGGGGAGGATTCATTTACGAGGGCTTTTATCCCATTGGGATATCATCTACAAATCAGAGCAGCGAAATAAGTTTTGGATGTGAGAGATGTTTCTTTAAAACAAGCACGTGAATGTGCCAGTATATTGAGGCATTCTACTTTGCCTTTATATTCTCAAGCCAAGGATAGTCCCTATATCCCCATCAATCTGATCTTTATGGATATGACACAAAGGATATGTACGAACCACTTAAGACAAGGCATTAATTTATAATGATAATTTGGCGTTATTCAATTGGAATTAGAATACTGAATACCGTAAAATTCTCTCATTTTAAACCTGCTTATCTTGAATCAATTAAAATCACTTGCTTGCACGTCACAAGCGGGTAGGCTATGTGGGAAAAAAATGTATAAGAAAGAATTAAAAATGGCTCTTATGAACTGTCTTAAGTGCCAAGAGCTGCAACACCCATGGGCTGGCAAAGTGGTGATGGTGCTGGCTTGCTTCTTCACAAATGTACATATGGAGGTGCACAATGGATTTACCGTTATACCATTCATGGTTGCTGTCGTGAAATGGGCTTGGGGGCGTTAAGAGATGTCTCTTTAAAACAAGCCCGTGAATTGGCAAGTGGGTGGCGCTCTGTGTTACGTGAGGGTCGTGACCCTATTCAAAAACGTAATAAACAAAAGCGTGAGGCAATAAGCAATCTCCGTTATTTAAAAGACATTGCTTTAGATACTTTTAAAAGTCGTAAAGCTGAATTAAAAGGAGATGGTAAAGATAGAAACTGGTTTTTACCTTTGAAACTTCACATTTTATCAAAATTAGGCTGTCTGTCTTTTTCAGGAGATTATACAAATAGAGATACGCTATATCCTTGCTCCTAATTTGGCATACAAAAGTTGATACAGTGCGTAACGCACTGAGCCGTCTTAATATTTGTCTCAAACATGCTGCTGCCTTGGGGTTGGATGTTATTTACAAGAAACAACAAAAGCACGTGCTCTCTTAGGTAAACAACGCCATAAAACCGTCAATAGATCGGCTATGGATTGGAGAGATGTGCCGGCTATAAGATATTTTGCGAAGCATCAATCCTAACACAATAGGTTTTGCGCTTGCTTTGCCTTGAGAGGCAGGACTTTTCTATAATCTTATGGAGGAAACCTGTGTGGAAGTGAAAAGACAAAACGCTATGAATCGGTCAGTAGGGGGCAAGTTTTTTAAAAAGTCAGAAGGATAAAGATTAGAAGGCAGTTCTGATATAGACTTGGAGTGTTTTAATATATTGGAATATAAGAATGCGGATTTGATTGATCTGTTGTATTGTGCTTTCAGCATTGCTCTTTTTAACAGGATAGGCAATGAAGTGGATATCAGGCATTAAATATTTAAGTTCACGCATCGAGCGCCACACATGGTAATCATGGGTGACAATATAAAGGGTTTTATAGTGGTGTTTTTTGATCCAATCGGCGCTTTCTTTAGCATTTCCTCTGGTGTTAATCGCTTGATGCCCGATGTCAATACAACAGGAGATAAGCCGTGGGGTAATATGCATGTTATGCATGAGACTTTTCAGATTGGTTGTGGTGTTTACGCCACTGATGAGGAGACGTGAACCAAGCCCCTTTTGTAAAAGATGGAGTCCTGTCTCTATTCGGTTGTCTCCACCTGTAAGCACGATAATGGCATCGGCTTTGGGGAGAGGCTTTGGGGGATAAAGTCGTTCGGTTTTTTCAGAAAAAACAATAAAACCACCCCAGAAAATGAAAACAATGATTGAAAGAGTAAGGGTCGTTGGTGGAAAATAACGAAATAAGAGGCATGGAGACCAACTGTAGTGAGGCCGTTGTGGAAGAGGACGTTCTAAATTATTTTGCGTCAATGAGTTGGAATGATAGGAGTGGTGAGTCATAAAATTAAAATAAACCGTTTTCACATTGATCGATTTTTTTCAGTTGCGCTAAAATAGTCATGCGATTTGTAAGGGTGGTGAGAAAAGAAACGAAAATAATAAGGAGAATGATTTTTCCATAGGGGATGGAACGTATGGAAATATGTCCAAATAAAGCTGTTACTTGGCTAGCTTCTACTCTTCCCAAGTTATAATTCGTCCAGAAACAAAAGGCTGAAAACAGAAATATGCTTGTGAGACCACCATATAAAGCACCACGCAGCGCAGTTTTAAAAAAATGCCAGTCAAATTGGCGAGCAATGAAAAGAGTTTCAGTACCAAGGAAATATAACACATTGATAATATGTGCATTTTCTGCCAATGCATTGCGGGTAGCAAAAATGATGGTGAGGATAAGAGAGCCTAGAACCAATGCTAAAATTGAAAAACCCATGAAAACAGTTGTGTGTGCCATTTTCACAAAACGATGAACCCAAACACGGTGATCATCAAATTGACCTCCTGGAATTTGGGTTTTAATGGCGTGATTAATGGCTGCAAAATTGATTGTTTCATTCCCCTTTAGGGTGACAATGATAAGGCGGGGAAGAGGCAGTTCATTGAAATTAAAACCTGTTCCAAGCCATGGCTCCAGTAACTTTTCTGTAGCTTTTTGGTCAACAATTTTCGCATCTTGGACACCGGAAAATGTTTTAACCAATTGTACAGCATCATGGAGTGCTTTGTTGATATCAACATTGTCAACGGGGCGTATTTGTATTGTTGCTTCATAGCTAATTTGATTACTCCAATTTTGGGCGGCACGTTGGACTAAATCAACACCAATTAAGGTGAGACTTGAGAGAAATGTCATAATTGCAATCACTGCAACCAGCGCTTTCCCAGAAATATTACTACTGGGAATAATCGCCGTTGTGTTTTTTTTATTGCTTGTAAAAATGGGGAAAGATTTATTCATGAATCGTCATCCGTCCATTATGGAGAAGCATACGCCGTGCTGCAACTTGTTCCATTAAGGCGATATCATGGGTGGCAATGATAACAGCTGTTCCAAAACGATTTAATTCAATAAACAAACGGAGGAGGCGTTTTGCCAAGGGGGGGTCGACATTTCCGGTGGGTTCATCGGCCAGCAGAATTTCAGGTTGATCAATGAGCGCGCGTGCAATGGCTACCCTTTGTTTTTCTCCGCCGGAAAGAACTGGTGGTAAAACATGAATATGATCTCCAAGACCTACCCAACAGAGAAGATCTTCCACTTCACTGCGATAGGTTGCTTCTTCTTGTCCTTTAATGCGTAAAGGTAAGGAAACATTTTCATAAGTGGTCATGTGGTCGAGTAAACGAAAATCTTGAAAAACTACACCGATACGTTGTCGTAGTGCTGGAAGCTCTTGTCGTTTGAGTAATGCTGTGTCTGTTCCAAAGAGATCAATATGACCGCGGGTGGGTTTGAGTGCCAAAAACATAAGACGCATCAACGACGTTTTCCCTGCTCCAGAGGCACCTGTGAGAAATTGAAATGATCCAGGAGGAATATGAAAGCTAATATCACGAAGGACCTCAGGGCCCATTCCATAGCGTAGGCCGACATTTTCAAAATGAATCACTTTTCGTTACCACTTCCGTTTTTATAGTGTATTACTTTCAGAACTTTTGCTCCTATTTTTATATCTTATTCATGCTTCACAGCCTCCAATATTTCTTAATTTGTGCTTGAGAAGTATTGTTTGTAAAAATCTCTTATATTGCTTTATTTTATCTTTATTTATGATTTTAGCAGGAATTCCAAGGCGTTTCTAGCAGAAACATAAGAACTGCTTTACCTGTTTTTCGATTTGATCTTGATCTTACTCGTTTTGTGGTTGATGGGGCTTGTGCTTTTTTCGCTTTAATGTGCGTTAAAGCGCATCTTTTATAATTTTAATCTTTAGTTTGTTTTTTATTGGTTATGGAAAAAACTATTTTTTTCAAAGACTTTGAAAGTCTGTTTATTGTTTTTTCTTTTGCTGAAATAGATTGATTTATAAGAATAGTTTATCATTTTACAATTTGATAAATTGATAAAAAAGTTTTACCGACAGTAAAATTTACTACTTATGGTAAGTTTTTTATGGCATTCGTTTGCGACTTGAAATGTGTGTGTGTGGATAAAAACATCTGAAGTTTAAATATATCTCTTATGAAGTAACAAGCTGGCACCATCATTATATTTGCCAGCTCCCCAATGTTGCGACAGATCTTGCATTAAGACGGTTCATAAAAGCTATTTTATTCCTTTTTTATACAAATTTGATCCACACACTCATTCTACTTGTTATATGCAAATGAGTGGTTTTGATTGATTCAAGATAAACAGCTTTGAAATGAGAGAATCCTACGTTATTCGAGACTCTCATTCAACATACAAAACAGTGAATTATCATTATAAATCAATATCTTGTCTAAGGATTATATTATAAGAGTGGTGGCAATATTTTGGGTTGCAAACAGAATAGTGGTGCTGGTTTGGATGTTTACCGGTAGCTTTAGCAAAAATGCTAGGTTTATTTCAGTAAAAGGCTAAAGCTTACCGGTGGTATTGTGCATTAAACCATGGTTTCTTTAATTTTGTCGGTTGGCAATCAGATCTTCAACAACTTGTGGTTCGGCAAGGGTTGAAATATCTCCGAGAGTATCAAAATCGTTTTCAGCGATTTTTCGTAAAATACGTCTCATAATTTTCCCTGATCGTGTTTTGGGAAGCTGCGGAGCAAACTGAATTTTATCCAATATGGCAATAGAACCTATTTCTTGTCTCACATGCTTGATAAGGTCTTTTTGCAATTCTTCACTTGGCGCTGTTCCTTCCATGAGGGTCACAAAACTATAAATTCCTTGTCCTTTAATGGGATGCGGGTAACCCACAATAGCTGCTTCTGATACAGAGGGATGAGAAACAAGGGCTGATTCAATTTCAGCGGTTCCTAACCTGTGCCCCGAGACATTGAGTATGTCATCAACCCGTCCTGTGATCCAATAATAGCCGTCACTATCGCGCTTACAGCTATCGCCTGAAAAATATTTTCCTTTATAGGAGGAAAAATAAGTTTGAATAAAGCGTTCATGATTCTTATAAAGTGTGCGCATTTGTCCGGGCCATGAATCACTGATACAAAGATTGCCTTCTGCTTCACCTTCTAAAACATTGCCTTGGGCATCAACAATTTGGGGTTGAACACCAAAGAAAGGACGTGTGGCCGATCCTGCTTTGAGGGGGGTTGCACCGGGCAGGGGCGTGATCATATGCCCCCCTGTTTCTGTTTGCCACCATGTATCGAGAATCGGACAACGGTCATTTCCAATTATATGATAAAACCATTCCCATGCTTCTGGGTTAATAGGTTCTCCTACTGTGCCTAAAAGACGCAACGATGTTCTGTCTGAGTGTTCAACAAACGAATTTCCTGCTCCCATTAAGGCGCGGATAGCTGTTGGTGCGGTATAGAGTGTATTGACTTGATGCTTGTCGACAATTTGCCAAAATCTTCCTTTGTCAGGAAAGGTTGGTGTGCCTTCAAACATTAAAGTGGTCGCACCATTGCATAAAGGTCCATAAACCAAGTAAGAATGACCAGTTATCCAACCAATATCAGCTGTACACCAGTAAACTTCATCGGGGTGGTAATCAAAAACGTATTGATGTGTCATTGCGGCAAAAACAAGATAGCCTGCTGTGGTATGCAAAACACCTTTAGGTTTGCCGGTGGAGCCTGAAGTATAAAGAATAAAAAGTGGATCTTCAGCATTCATTGGTTCTGGTGGGCAGTCTGTTTTGGCATGAGCTATTTCTTCGTGGTACCAAAAATCACGCCCCTCTACCCATTGAATGGGTCCACAAGTTCGCCGTATAACCATGACTTGGTCCACATGCACATTTTGGCGTGCTGCTATCTCAATGGCATGATCAACGTTGTCTTTTAAGTTAATCCGTTTGCCGCCACGCAAGCCGTGATCAGCAGTAATCATAAAGGTTGATTCACAGTCAACAAGACGTCCTGCTATTGCTTCAGCAGAAAAGCCTGCAAAAATAACCGAATGAATAGCACCAATGCGGGCGCAGGCGAGCATGGCATAGGCTGCTTCGGGAATCATAGGAAGATAAATGGTTACTTTATCGCCTTTCTTAATGCCACGACTTTTCAAAAGATTGGCAAAACGACAAACATGTTCATAAAGCTCGTTATAGGTTATTTTTTTATCATGATAAGGATTATCTCCTTCCCAAATGAACGCGATTTTGTCTCCATGGGTTTTCAGGTGGCGATCAATGCAATTATAGGCAACATTTGTTATTCCATCTTCGTACCATTGAATGGAGACATCTCCGTTAAAAGAAGTGTTTTTTACTTTTGTAAAAGGTTTAAACCATTCAATGCGTTGACCATGTTTTGCCCAAAAGCTTTCTGGATCATTAATGCTTTCTCGATACCATTGTTGATAAGTTTCCTCATCGAGTAAAGTATTTTTTTTGATCTCTTCTGATATTGGATAAGTTTTTTCGGTCATGTTTCCCTCTGTTTATTGTTTGAAAAAATCAGCCATTGTATTTTTATATTTATGGTCGCGTTTTCCCAAAAGCTTTTCATTGTGAGGGTAGACTAAATGACAAAGATTAGAATAGTCAATTTTTAAATCTGATACGTTTGTCTTTAAGAGAGTATTTTATGCTTTTAGGATATTCAAATGTGGCAGAACCTATTGTAGTAAAGAGCTTTTTATAAAAGCATAAAGATATTAAAAAATACCCTATAAAAAGGGAGAGGGAATGAGAATGCAAAACAGTCTTATGATTTCATAATAACACAATCCTGATTATAAGAGGTGATCCGCAATAGATATCCCTGAAAAATATTTTATCCAAAGATGTAGATATTTAACTTTGGTATATTCTTTCAAATATACTTACAAAACTATTAAGTTCAGAGATATCTTTGTCGCTATTCTCTATAAATTAGAACCAACACTCACGACCTTTTTCTATAAAGCCCAAAGACCATCTGCTAAGAATCCACCTGCGGCGCCTAAGAGTCCACCTGTAAATGCATCCGCTGATCTTCCAGTTATACCACCTAGAATTGCTCCGCCTATTCCTCCATCAAAAGCTCCATGTAACCCCCCTGCGTCTATGTGAGACATAAAATCATTAGTACTACATGTATTTCCATAAATGATAGGTGTTGAATCATGTATCGTATAAGTTAAACCTGAACCAAAATGTTTCAGTTTAATATTCCTAATATTATCTACATTAAAAATATTAATCATAATGATACACTTCAAATGTCTATCACGTATTTTTAGAGAAATTATAAATATAAACTTTAAAAATATTAATAAAAATACTGTATAAATAATAACTATATTATATTAATACTTTTTTATATGTGAAATATTCTTCTTAAGAAGATAATAATATTACTTATAAATTTTTAAAATATAAATAATGACACCATGTTTTTCTTAATTAAAGTTTAAATTTAGAAAAATTGCGCATATGAAAAGTTGAAGTTTTTCTCTTTGTTTATGAGAATGATAAAGGAATAATGATAGAGGAATATCGTTATTGAAATCGGTCTCATTGCCATTGTTTTGCGTGCATGTATTATGCGCACATGCATGGGATTCGTTCTTTTATTTTTCAAGCGGATATTGACTGTATTTACGCTTTGTAGAGCATAGAAAGCCTCTATGCTATCGTTGACCTTATAGATTGCTATTCATGTTGTTTAGCGCGGTTCTTGGTGCTCTATTGAGCATTTAAGATGTTTATTTTGCTCAAGTGACTTACATGAAAGAGTTTTGTTACTGTATTATGCAGCCATAAGCTTTTTTTATCTGCTTTACACCATTGGCATGTGGGGAAATTGTTTACGCGTGTTGGGGAAGTTAAGAGAATTCGTGGTTTTTAATGAAAATCATTGCGATAATCGTATTGAATATTCTTTTGCAATTATTTATTTCGCGATAGTTTTTTCATTCATGCGCAACGCCTCTCTTATCATTTTGCCTTTATATAAGGATTTATTTTTTACGTTGCTTTTGCTGGAGAGGCGGTCAGAGGGGAGGTGAAGTAGAACCAATGTGCGAGAATATGAGAGCCAAATTGCAATGCTATCTTAAATCTATTGTACGTGTTGTGGATGTGCCGGTGAGAATTTTGAGAAGACCAGCTTTTTTGCTAGAATTGCTCTTTTATTGATTTTTATTGATATTGAAGGAAATATTTTTTCTCATTTCTGCTGTTTTTGGCTTGTTCGTAGAATTTTCAATGGGGATTTATATAAGGGGGAATGAATTTATATGAGGGGAAATTGCTTTACACAGGGCGTTTTCCAAATAAAGCGGAGCCAATGCGAAGGACATTAGAGCCAAACTGTAGAGCGGTTTTGAAATCACTGGACATGCCCATGGAAAGCTTTGGAAGACCTGCTTGTTTTGCTAATTTTGCTAGAAGAGCGAAATAGGGACCGGGGTTTTCGTCGACAGGGGGGATGCCCATAAGTCCGATGATATCGAGTCCATAGTTGTTTTTGCATTGAGAAACAAAAGGGATCACTTCTTGGGGTGCAACACCACTTTTTTGCGGTTCTAACCCAATGTTGACTTGAACATAGCAGGGAAGATGCTTTTTTTGCTTTTGCATTTCGTCCATCAAAACTTTGGCTATTTTTTCACGATCAACCGTTTGAATAACATCAAAAATTTTGACAGCTTCAGCAGCTTTATTTGATTGTAGGGGACCGATGAGATGGAGTTTAATATTTTCAAATTGTTGACGTAAAGCAGGCCATTTTTGTGCTGCTTCTTGTACGCGGTTTTCTGCAAACAAAGATTGTCCTGCTTGCAAAAAGGGACGTATATCAGTGGCAGAAACAGTTTTTGAAACCGCGATAAGTTCAATTTCTTCTACGGGGCGTTGTAACTCTTGACATGTTTCAGCAATGTCTTTTTGAAGGTTTTGCCATGCTTCAATGGAAGGGGTATCGAGGGGTGTTTGTGTATTCATGTTTTTGTGCTTTACCGTTTTTGTTCAAGAGTTGGTCGTTTTTTTTAAAGTTTTATAAAATACTTAGGGAAATATTTCACGAAAATGTTGACGATGAGGTTAATCCATGGTCAAGCATAATAAAACAAGTTTTTTGGTTCAGTTTTATTAAAAGAGTATAATGGGAATGACGATTGAGCATTATAAGATAGGCGAACGCTATAATCCACGTGCGAGAGAAAAAAAATGGCAAAAAATTTGGGATGAAAAGAAAATTTTTCAGACTGTCCAAGAAGATGCTCGTGAAAAATATTATGTTTTAGAGATGTTTCCTTACCCTTCTGGGCGCATTCACATGGGGCATGTGCGCAATTATGCCATGGGGGATGTGGTGGCACGCTATAAACGCGCAAAGGGGTTTAATGTGCTTCATCCTATGGGGTGGGACGCTTTTGGGATGCCGGCTGAAAATGCTGCTATGCAAAATAAAGTGCACCCTAAAACTTGGACTTATCAAAATATTGCGGTGATGCGTGGGCAATTAAAACAATTAGGGCTCTCGATAGATTGGACTCGGGAATTTGCGACTTGTGATGTGGAATATTACCACCGCCAGCAAATGCTGTTTCTTGATTTTTATCAAAAGGGGTTGGTTGCGCGTAAAGTGGCTAAGGTGAATTGGGACCCCGTTGATCATACTGTTTTGGCTAATGAACAGGTGGTTGATGGACGGGGATGGCGTTCTGGTGCGTTGGTTGAACAGCGGGAATTGACGCAGTGGTTTTTCAAAATTAGCGACTTTAGTGAAGATCTCTTGGCAGGGCTTGAAGAGCTGAACCAATGGCCGGAAAAAGTTCGCACCATGCAAAAAAACTGGATTGGAAAATCACAAGGTTTGCTGATTCGTTGGGCTTTAAAGTCGGCGGGTGATGCTGATGATGTTTGTGAGAAATTTGATGAGGTTGTTTGTTATTCAACGCGTCCTGATACACTGTTTGGTGCCTCCTTTTTGGCTTTGTCTGTTGATCATCCTATTGCACAAGCTTTGGCAAAAAAAGACAAAGCGTTGAGTGCTTTTATTGAAAATTGTCGGTGTGGTGGAACGACAACGGCAGCACTTGAAACAGCTGAAAAACAAGGGTTTCTCACGCCCCTTTTGGCAGTTCATCCTTTCGATTCAACAGTACATATTCCTGTTTATATCGCGAATTTTGTGCTTATGGACTATGGAACAGGGGTTGTTTTTGGTTGTCCTGCTCATGATCAGAGAGATTTCGATTTTGCGCGTAAATATGATCTTCCAATAAAACCCGTGGTTTTGCCAAAAGGAGAGCAAGCAGAAGATTTTGTCACACCTGAAACACCTTATACGGGTGATGGGGTGATGATCAATTCCAGTTTTTTGGATGGTTTGACACCCCGACAAGCTTTTGAAGAAGCTGCTAAAAAGCTTGAAAAACAAATGCTCAATGGGCAACCGCAAGGGAAGAAAACAGTGCAATTTCGTTTGCGTGATTGGGGGATTTCACGTCAACGTTATTGGGGGTGTCCCATTCCGATGATCCATTGTACAACTTGTGGGGTTGTCCCTGTTCCACGTGCCAATTTACCGGTTGTGTTGCCTGATGATGTTACTTTTGATCAACCGGGCAATCCTCTTGCACGACATGAAACATGGCAGAATGTTACTTGTCCTTCCTGTGGTCAACCGGCCAAACGCGAAACCGATACCATGGACACATTTGTTGACTCTTCTTGGTATTATGCACGCTTTACGGCTCCTTTTACATCAGAACCTGTTGATAAACAAGCAACAGCTGAATGGTTGCCTGTGCAACAATATATTGGTGGAATTGAGCACGCGATTTTGCATCTTCTTTATGCGCGCTTTTTTATGCGTGCCATGAAATTGGTCGGTCATGTGACGGTCGATGAGCCTTTTAAGGGGCTTTTTACCCAAGGTATGGTGGTGCATGAAACCTATCGAGATGATCAAGGGTGGGTTTCTCCAGCAGAAATTTCCATTGTTGAAAAAGATGGAAAGCGGTGTGCTTATAAATTAACCGATCAAAGTGAAGTGACGATTGGTTTGATTGAGAAAATGTCAAAATCAAAAAAGAATGTTGTTGATCCTGACGATATTATTGCATCTTATGGCGCTGATACTGTGCGTTGGTTTGTGTTGTCAGATTCTCCTCCCGAGCGGGATGTCATTTGGACAGAATCTGGTGTTGAAGGTGCACATCGTTTTGTACAGCGTGTTTGGCGCCATGTGGCTGTGAGTGCTTCTATTTTAAAGGATGTGGCGCCTTGTGCAGGGCATCAGGGAGCGGCTTTGGAACTCTCAAAGGTCGCACATCGCACGCTCCACGCTGTAGAAGATGATTTGGAAAAATTCGCTTTTAATCGGGCTATTGCACGCCTTTATGAATTCTTGAATATTATGGCGCCGTTGTTAAATAGGATAGAAAGTGTTGACGATGAAATGAAAGCTTCTTTACGTCAAGCCATGGATTTTTTTCTTGCTATGATTGCACCAATGATGCCCCATTTAGCAGAAGAATGTCATGCTGCTTTAGGGGGAAAAAGTTTAATATCTGCGCTTTCTTGGCCTGTTTATGATCGTACGTTAACCGTTGCGGAATGCTATACTTTGCCAGTACAAATTAATGGTAAAAAACGCGGTGAGGTGAGCGTTGCAGCAACTGCTGATGAGGTGATGATTAAAGAAGCGGTTTTGGCGTTAGATTTTGTAAAGGCGCAGCTGATTGAAAAGCCCGTGAAAAAAATCATTGTTGTTCCAAAAAGGATTGTGAATGTCGTTCTTTAAAAGTTTTATTCTTTTCGTTTTAGCTGGTGTATTCACACTGTTGTGTGGATGCAAAGTTGAGCCGCTTTACCGTCAAGAATTGCAGAGTTCAATGGCGATGGATTCTGCTTCTTATGGGAATTCTTCTTCTGGGCACCCTTCTGGACAAGCTTCTTTGGGATTAGCGCAAAAGCTTGCTTCTATTGTTGTGGAAGAACCTTCGGATCGTTTTGGACAAATGGTGCGCAATCATCTGCTATTTCTTTTGTATGGAAATGGTGCTAAACCTTCTCTACCTGCTTATCAATTGGCATTGCAGATATCCGTCTTTACCAGAGAATCGATGCAGATAGAGGTTGATTTCGAGAAAAAGAGAAAGGGACGACCTTCTGTTGGAACTGTTATGAGCAGAGCTTCTTACACTTTGCAGGATATGAAAAATACTCTTGTTGCAAAAGGAACAGCAATGATGAATGCATCTTTTGAACGCCTTCGTCAAGAATATGCAACGCTGCAAGCAGAAGAAGATGCAAAAAAACGTGTTGCGGAAGAGTTGGCTGAACAGATCTTTTTGTTACTTTCAAAAGATCTTTCCAATAAAAATTCTAAATATTAAGCAATATTTTGTCCTGTTTTTTTCCAGTCATCGAGAAATATTTGCAACCCTTTATCAGTGAGAGGGTGTTTGACCAGGGCTTTTAAGATTGCTGGTGGAACTGTTGCAACGTCCGCACCACTGAGCGCTGCTTCTTTGACATGATTAACGGTGCGGATTGAAGCGGCCAAGATTTGTGTTTCAAAGTTATAGTTATCATAAATTGTGCGTATTTCATGAAGCAGTTCACTTCCATTATTTCCGCAATCATCAAGTCTCCCAATAAAAGGTGAAACGAATGTCGCGCCTGCTTTGGCTGCTAATAAGGCTTGATTGGCAGAAAAACAAAGGGTGAGATTTGTTTTTAGTCCTGCTGCTGTGAGGGCTTTACAGGCTTTTAATCCATCAAGTGTTAAAGGAAGCTTGATACAAATATTGTCGGCAACCTTTGCTAAAACAGCCGCTTCTTTCATCATGTCTTCAAATTGAGTTGCTGCAACTTCAGCAGAAACAGGTCCACGAACAAGGGCGCAAATTTCTTTTGTAACATCAAGAATATTGCGTCCCGATTTTAGGATAAGAGAGGGATTGGTGGTAACACCATCAACAAGGCTTAAATTCTGTAACTCTTGAATTTCTTCAATATTGGCGCTATCCACAAAAAATTTCATATCTAACCTCTTCTTTTTAGCTTTTATCCTATTTTTTGTTATGCGCTATTGTTGACTGCAAAAGCAAGAGAAAGAATTAATATCTGTGTAAAGAACAAGAATGCTATGGTGTTAATCATATACTCGTTTTCGGTAAATAAATATTACTTATTGTTTTCACACCTATTTCATAGCATTGTTCTTAATAAGACATAGAATTCATTGCGTACAAACATTTTTGCGTATTGGCATCTTTGCGGAGCGGTATTTTTATACTTATGAAAATAAGCTAGCATTATCACACACTTTGCTCATTTCCTATTTGCGATTGCTCTTGATATTTGAGAGTGTTCATAAGATGTCTTTCTTTTTCACGTGGTTTACGTTTAATTTTCTTTCACGTGTAAGCGAATGGATTCATTGTGTCGTAATAAAACACCATTGAAGAAGGCATGTAAAATTTTACGCATGAAGTATTTTATATGGTCAAAATATTGATTTATAATGATAAATAATTGTTTAACTTGAATTATAATGCCAAAGACAGAAAGATTTTCTCATCACGTATTTTGCTTTATATTGAATCAATTAAAATCATTTTTTTGCACGTCATAAGAGGGGCAGGAATGTGGGGAATAAGTATTTCAGAAAGTACTCAAGATGTTTCTTATGAATCGTTTCAAGTGCCAAGGGGTTTGTTGCAACATCCATGAGCTGGCAAGGTGTGTGATGGTGCTGGTTTACTCTTTTGTGAGGTGTAAAGATGGTGGTGATCAGTGGATTTATCATTATACTATTCATGGTTTGCGTTGCGAAAAGGGCGTGGATTTGTATGAGAGTTTGATAAATATTTAGAGAAAGGAGCTGTATCTTATAAATTAGCTTACTTTAGGAGGGAGATATGAACCACATAAAGAGGTTGTAAGTCCGTTTAGGAAGCAGGATTATTTACAAAACATTATGTACAGGACATTATTTATAGATCGGCGGGGTTAAGAATCTTCATTTTTGAAATGTGGCGAGGACCCTGACTTATGATCATTGGAAGTTCCATAAGATGATGAGAAAAATGGGCTAAAATAGCGTTTAATGTCTTAGAAATTTCATTGGAAAGATCTTTTGACAATAAAAATCTGTATAAACAATTTTTTAACCCTATACTTTTGTACTGCATTGCATTGACTTATAAAGATAATTCACTTTTTGTATGTTGAATGAGAACCCCGAATATCGTAGATTTTCTCATTCTAAACCTGTTTGATGTTGAATCAATAAAAATCATTTTCTTGCAGGTGACAAACGGGAAGAGCCGTGGAGAGTGAAACTGTCCAAGAAAGAAGAGAAAATACCTTTTATGAATCATTTTAAGTGCCAAGGGGCTTGTTGCAACATCCACGAGCTGGCAAGGTGTGTGTTGGTACCGGATTATTGCTTGTATTGTTGCTTGATTCTCAATCAAACTGAAAGATGTACGCACGTGTTTTCACGCTTTGGCATGAAGCCAAGGTAAATATTGTAACGGCTCCATTTGCAATATTATTCTCCTTATAATTAAAATCATGGGATACTCTTTCATCACTAAGGATTTACAAATGTTCCTCGATGGGTTTGAAATGAGAAAAATTCATCGTATTGAGTTTTTTTTATTACAATAGGTAAAATGATGATTATATCTTTATAAATCAGTCTGTTGAAGATAAATTGAGATATGAGGCAGTAAAAAATAAAAGTGTGCGTTGGAAAAAAGTCATACTATGGGATCGCTTTGTTGAAGGACGCACTTACGATCTCATGTTGAATGCTTAATAATGATGCGCTTTATTTGCACAGAAGAATGGTACTGTTTTTTTGCTATAGAGTTTTTTGTTATAGACGATGAGATTGGTCCTTTTATTGGTACTTTGGTGATGGAATGCGTGTTAAAAAGAATTTTTGTTAAAAAAGTGTTGTGATCGGGGGGATTGAATCCTGCAATGAATTTTATAAGAGTGTTTAAAGATAAGGTGTAGACTTGTTGGTGCTCAATAGGTCGTAGATTGGTTTAAAAGATGAATTCAAACATGATAGAGGAAAAGATTGTATCCGTATTGGTTCCTCTTCCTGTTGCTCACGCTTATAGTTATAAAGTTCCATCTTCTATGGAGGTGAACGTTGGTTCTTTTGTTCGGGTTCCGGTAATGGGGCGTGAACTTTGCGGTTTTGTTGTGGATGTTGGAGAGAAGATAGCCGATGGGCAAGGGACCGCTCCTGTGGCGCGTGAAAAATTACGCTTTCTTCTTCATGTTTTTGATTGCCCCCCATTAAAGACAGAAATGATCACATTTTTGCGTTTTGTTAGTCGCTATACAATGGCACCTTTTGGTCTTGTAGCGCGATTGGTTTTGTCTGTACCGGCTGCTTTAGAGCCGGAAGCGCAGATGCTGGGGTTGCGATATTGTGGTGGAAATGTAGAACGTCTCACACCAGCGCGGTCACGGGTTTTGGAATTGGTGCGTAATGAGAAGATATGGACACGTTCTGGTCTGGCACATGCGGCTGGAACTTCGGTTTCTGTTGTTGAAGGTTTAAAAGCTCTAGGGGTTTTCGAAGATGTTATGGTCCCTGCTCCTGACCTTGTGGAAATGCCTGATCCTGATTTTTGTCCCCCTCAGTTACAGGGAGCACAAAATGAAGCAGCAACATTATTGCGGGAAGGTGTTTTATCTTCTCAGTTTCAAGTTTTTTTGCTTGATGGTGTGACTGGATCTGGAAAGACAGAGGTTTATTTTGAAGCGGTTGCTCAAGCTTTCAAAGGGGGCAAGCAGGTTTTAATTTTATTGCCGGAAATTGCTTTAACTCAGCAGTTTTTAGATCGTTTTTATGCGCGCTTTGGCGCTGCGGCAGCAGAATGGCATTCTGATTTGACGCCACGTCGTAGAGAACGCGTCTGGCGGCAAGTCGCAGAAGGGCGGGTGCGTGTTGTGGCTGGGGCTCGTTCGGCGCTTTTTCTTCCCTTTCCTAAGCTTGGCTTGATTGTTGTCGATGAAGAACATGATAGCGCTTATAAACAAGAAGAGCGCATTTTTTATCATGCGCGTGATATGGCTGTTGCACGAGGCTCTTTTGAGTGTTTTCCTGTTATTTTATCTTCAGCCACACCGTCGATTGAAAGCCAAGCCAATGTTTTAAAAGGGCGTTATCAAAAGGTGCATTTACCTTCCCGTTTTAAAGAAGTTGCACTTCCACAGTTGCGGGTGGTTGATATGCGCCAAGGGGGGGTGCAAAAGGGGCGCTTTATTTCCTTTGCTCTTGAAAGGGCTTTAAAACAAACGCTTGATAAGGGCGAACAAGCTCTTCTTTTTCTTAATCGTCGTGGTTATGCACCTTTGACTTTATGCCGAATTTGCGGACATCGTTTTCATTGTACCGATTGTTCAAGTTGGTTGGTAGAACATCGTGCGCAAGGGCAACTGAAATGTCATCATTGTGGATATCATGAACCACTTCCTGAAGCCTGTCCTGAATGCGGAACCTTAGATCATCTTGTGGCTTGCGGACCAGGTGTGGAAAGAATTGCCGAAGAAACACAAATGCTTTTTCCTCAAGCGCGATCATTGATCCTTTCAACAGATCTCAAAGGAGGGATTGGGCAGTTGCGAAGCGAATTACAAGCCATTGCCAATGGCGATGTGGACATTATTATTGGAACACAGCTGGTTGCTAAAGGACATCATTTTCCCAAGCTCTCTCTGGTTGGTGTTATTGATGCTGATCTTGGTCTTGCCAATGGCGATTTACGCGCAAGTGAACGTACCTATCAGCTGCTTTCTCAAGTTACCGGAAGAGCAGGGCGTGTGGGATTGAAAAGTTTAGGATTATTGCAAACTTATCAACCAGATCATCCGGTCATCAAAGCCTTACTTGCATGCCAGCCAGAAGATTTTTACACACGTGAGATTGCAGCGCGTCAGCATTATCATTTGCCCCCCTATGGGCGGCTTGCCTCTTTGATTGTGTCGGCACAACAGCGCCAAGCAGCAGAACATTATGCGCGCGCATTGCGTCAAGCAGCGCCACGGGAAAAAAATATCTCTGTTATGGGACCAGCAGAAGCGCCTTTGGCTCTGGTTCGGGGGCGTTATCGTTTTCGGCTTTTGCTGCAAGGACAGCGTTCTTTTGATATACAAGGGTTTATACGTGCAATGCTTAGCGGTACACCCAAAATGCCCAGTTCCGTTCGGGTTCAAATTGATATTGATCCGCAAAGTTTTTTCTAAAACCAGTATCGCATAAAGTGAAGGTCTCTTTGCTTAAGGTGCTTTACTTGAACTCTTATATTATTCAGAATAAGCATCCTAGCAGCAAAATATGATATATGTACATTGCATTAAGTAGAGCCACGGGAAAAAATATCTTTGTGATAAAACGAGCAGAAGCGCCTTTGGTTCTGGTTCGGGGGTGTTATCGTTTTCAGTTTTTGCTGCTTTTTTTATTTTAGGAGCAATGTTCTTTGGATAAGGGGGCAATGCTTAGCGGTATACTCCAAAATGCCCAGTTCTGTTCTGGTTCAAATTGATATCGATCCATAAAGCTTTTTCTAAAGTCTGCGCAATATTAAAATGAAGGGTGTGGGCTTAATGAAGGTCGTGTTTTTGATGTTGTTTTACAGTCAAATCTCATACAGCAGCATGTAACAGAAAATAAAATGTTTTTGTTCTGTACGAGTCGTTTTGATGTTATGCCCAATTAGAGTGAAAAATATTATATCTGCTTTATTTATCTTTGACAATACATTGATTTATAATGATAATTTATCGTTATTTATATTGAATGAGAGTCCTGAATAACGTAAGATTCTCTCATTTCAAATCTGTTTATCTTGAATCAATCAAAACCACACACTTGCACGTCACAAGCGGGATGAGTGTGTGTATCAAATTTGTATAAGAAAGGACTAAAAATGGCTCTTATGAACCGTCTTAATGCAAGATCTGTCGCAACATTGGGGGCTGGCAAATATAATGATGGTGCCGGCTTGTTACTTCATAAGCGTAAAGATGGAGGTGCTCAATGGATTTACTGTTATACCATTTATGGGTGCTGTCATAAATGGGCTTGGGAGCGTTGCGAGATGTCTCTTTAAAACAGTCACGTGAATTAGCAACTGGGTGGCGTTCGGTTTTACGTGAAGGTCGTGACTCCATTAAAGAACGTGAAAAACAAAAGCGTGAAACAATAAGCAATCTCCATTATTTAAAAGACATTGCTTTAGAGACTTTTGAAAGTCGTAAAGCTGAATTAAAAGGGGATGGAAAAGATGGAAGTTGGTTTTTACCATTACGCCTTCATATTCTCCCTAAATTAGGCTGTCTACCCGTTTCTGAGATTACACAAACAGAGATACGCGATACCCTTGCCCCTATTTGGCATTTAAAAGCTGGAACTGCTTATAGAGCTCTTAATCGTCTTTACCTTTGATGAGAACACAGATTCATTTTGGAGCGTAAAGGTAAAAATGAGCGTCTATCGTTACCATCTTTTTATTTGATTTTATCGTTTTTAAAAGCGTTCATAGCAATATTTTTTATCATGGAGCTGTTCCAGTTCTTCACGCTTTTATTACCCTCATTTTTTAATGGGGTTGCGTTTTTCATGCAAAGCAGAGCAACCAAAACAGAATATTATTGTATTGTTACATTTCTTGTTTAAGTCAATGTTTCTCAGTACGCTCGAATTCATTTTACGATGTTATCCGTGAATAATATAATGTAAGGGCTTTCATGAATGCAGAAGCCGTTAGGGAGTACCACCTTTATTTATAAAGTACCGGTTGGCACCATTATATTATTTTAGCTCTTAGTCTTACGAAAACTCTTAGTACTTGAGAGCGTTTATACGAGGTGTTTTTTTCTTTAATCATTTTATCCATCTTCCTTATTTGTAATGGAGCAAGGGAATGATTTTGATCAAAGGATTTGAAATGAGAGAATCTCACGATGTTGGGGAGTATTCAGTATGAAGAAAGAAGCATTATCATTATAAATCAATGCATTGTATATTTAAGTTGTATATTTAAAAAGTGTTTTTAAAAGGAAATAATTTGGTGAAATGTTTTCAGAAGCGTGGGTATTTGAAGAAAAAAGATCAAATTTTTCTTAATTTTAAGAAGGATATCCGTTATTTTTTCTTGCTTATGAGTTTGAAATAACACATTTTTTCAGTCGCAGTCGCAGTCGCAGTCGCAGTCGCAGTCGCAGTCGCAGTCGCAGTCGCAGTCGCAGTCGCAGTCGCAGTCGCAGTC
>NZ_JBHIOY010000002.1:43698-80356 GCF_042195785.1 Bartonella sp. AP58NXGY
GCAGCCTTGTTTATAAGGATAATGCATTGTTTTGTATGTTGAATGAGAGTTTCGAATATCGTAAGCTTCTCTCGTTTCAAACCTGTGTATGTTAAATCAATCAAAATTATTCGCTTGTACATAACAAGCGGGAATTGAGTATGTGGAGTGAAACTATAGAAGATAAGGAGTAAAAGTGCTTCTTATGAATCGTCTCTAATGCCAAAGGCTGTCGCAATATTGAGAACCGGGCAAAGTGTGTGGTGTGGAGAAAGCTTGTTTCTTCATAAGCGTAAAGATGGGGGCTCAATAGATTTACTGTTATACCATTTATGGGTACTGTCATAAATGGGCTTGGGAGCTTTGAGAGATGTCTCTTTAAAACAAGCCTGTTAAATTGCAACCCAATGGCGTTCTGTTCTCGTGAGGGATGTAATCCCATTCTAGAACGCAATAAACAAAAGTGTGAGGCAATGCATAATTGCTTCTCGCGAAAGCTCTTGTGGTGATAAGAGGGTGATCTTTAATGTTAAGGAGGAACCGTTTTTTGGGGGTGGAAAGAGCATTGGGAGTAAAATTAAAGAGAGTGAAAAAAATCGCTCAGAGAATGTCAAAAAGAGGCATAAAAAAACTGTGATGCCATCCTGTATATCTAAAAAAAATGCTTTTCAAAAATATTTTGAATATTTTATTAAAATTTTTAAAAAGCAGCGATTTGTGGTGTTGCGAGTCAGTTATGTCTATGCTAGAAACCAAGTGGTTTTTATTCTAGATTTTAAGAAGAAGATTCTTAAAATGGAGAGTGTCTGTTTCATTTTATCTGATAACTATCAGAGAGTCGCTCAAGGGAAAGAGGCGGTATTTCGTGTCGGATTCGTTTTCTCTCATACCGCTGCCGTTGGTAGATCAACGCTATGCGCAAGCGCTTTTTGATTGCGTTCAAGAAGCCGGAAACGTTGAAAAGGTTGAAAAGGCAGTAGAGGATCTTTTGCTTGTTTTGGAGCATAAGGATTTAAAACGCTTTGTGCTTAGTCCATTCTTTTCAGTCAAAGAGCAAATGAAGGTGATGCAATCTGTTTGTGCAAACATCAAATTTGCTGATAAAAACGCAGGGCAGGTTATTGGTAATTTTTTACGCGTTATTGCAGCAAACCGTAGGCTCAGTGCCGTATTTGGTATTTTACATGCTTTTCAGCGTTGTGTTGCACGCGCTCGTAGGCAGGTTACTGCGCAAATTGTTTCTGCGCGCCCTTTAAGTTCTCAACAAAGACAAGAGTTGTGTGAGGCTTTGGAAAGTGTCGTCGGGGGAAAAGTTTTGCTGCACATCATTGTGGATCCAACAATTCTTGGTGGATTAATCGTTCGTGTGGGGTCGTCTCAAATTGATACGTCCCTTCTCACAAAATTGTCTTCGCTTAAGCTTGCATTGAAAAAAGAGGTCAGCTGATGGATATTAGACCATCTGAAATTTCAAAAATTCTAAAAGAGCAAATAAAAAACTTTGACCAAAAGGCTGAGGTTTCAGAAATTGGTTGGGTTCTCTCTGTGGGAGATGGTATTGCTCGCGTTTATGGTTTGGATAATGTCCAAGCAGGGGAAATGGTCGCCTTTCCAAACGGTGTGCGTGGTATGGCACTCAATTTGGAAGTTGATAACGTTGGTGTGGTCATTTTTGGCTCAGATCGTGATATTCGTGAAGGTGATTGTGTAAAGCGGTTAGGTGCTATCGTCGATGTTCCTGTGGGCCCCGCTTTGCTTGGGCGTGTGGTTGATGCGTTGGGAAACCCTATCGATGGTAAGGGGGCCATTAAAGCAACAGAGCGTCGTCGTGTTGATGTTAAGGCTCCTGGAATTATTCCGCGTCAGTCTGTCCATGAACCGATGTCGACTGGATTGAAAGCGATTGACGCACTCATCCCTATTGGACGGGGGCAGCGTGAATTGGTGATTGGTGATCGCCAAACAGGAAAAACAGCAATTTTGCTCGATACATTTTTAAACCAAAAACCTTTTCATGAAAAAGGCGCTGGACGAGAGCAAGATAAAGTTTATTGTATTTATGTCGCTATCGGTCAAAAACGTTCGACGGTGGCGCAGTTCGTTAAAGTTTTGGAAGAACGTGGAGCACTGGAATATTCTATTATTGTGGCGGCAACCGCTTCTGATCCAGCGCCATTGCAATTTATTGCACCTCTTGCCGGATGTGCTATGGGCGAATATTTTCGTGATAATGGGCAACATGCTTTGATCGGTTATGATGACTTGTCAAAACAGGCGGTGGCTTATCGTCAAATGTCTCTTTTGTTACGTCGTCCTCCAGGTCGTGAAGCTTATCCGGGAGATGTTTTCTATCTTCATTCGCGTCTTTTAGAGCGGGCTGCAAAGTTGAATGCAGAAAATGGATCTGGGTCTTTGACAGCTTTGCCAGTCATTGAAACGCAAGCAAATGATGTTTCCGCCTATATCCCTACAAATGTGATTTCGATTACGGATGGGCAAATTTTTCTAGAGACTAATTTGTTTTATCAAGGAATTCGTCCCGCTGTAAATGTTGGTCTTTCTGTGTCGCGTGTTGGTTCTGCTGCACAAATTAAGGCGATGAAACAGGTTGCCGGCTCGATTAAAGGTGAATTGGCGCAATATCGTGAAATGGCAGCTTTTGCGCAGTTTGGCTCTGATTTGGATGCGTCAACCCAGCGTCTGTTGAATCGAGGAGCACGCTTGACTGAGCTTTTAAAGCAGCCACAATTTTCTCCACTCAAAACAGAAGAACAGGTGGTGGTTATTTTCGCGGGTGTGAATGGCTATCTTGATGCTTTGGCGGTTTCTGATGTTGCACGGTTTGAGCAGGGACTTTTGGTGCTTTTGCGGAGTGATTATCAAGATCTCTTAAAGGCAATTGCGGAGCAAAAGCAGTTAACAGATGAGCTGAAAGATAAGTTGATGACGGTTCTTAACACTTATGCGAAAAATTTCTCGTGATGAATTGATGGAACGCTTGAATGGCTTCACTAAAAGATCTTAGAGACCGTATCGCTTCGGTTAAAGCAACACAAAAGATTACCAAAGCTATGCAGATGGTTGCAGCAGCAAGGTTGCACCGTGCGCAAGAGGCAGCACAGTCTGCGCGTCCTTATGCGAAGAGGATGGCTGATATTTTAACCAGTGTTGCTGCTGATGTGGATGGTGTTGATGCGCCTGCTCTTATGCGTGGTACGGGGCGAGATGATGTGCATCTCTTGGTGGTGTGTACTGCTGAGCGCGGTTTGTGTGGTGCTTTTAATGTGCAAATCGCTCGTCGTGCACGTGAACAAATTAAAGCACTATTGGCAGTTGGTAAAATAGTGAAAATTATTACCGTGGGAAAAAAAGGTGCGGATATTTTATCGCGTGATTACAAAGGTTTGATAATTGATCACATCGATTTGCATGCTGTAAAGCGAATTGGTTTTGCAGAGGCGGTGATGATTAGTCAACGGATTGTTGATTTATTCAATGATGGCGCTTTCGATGTCTGTACGCTGTTTTATTCTGAATTTGTTTCCGTAATTAATCAGCGTCCGACAGCTTTTGGCTTGATTCCAATGATTGCTCCAAAAGCAGTTGTTGAGGCAATAGATGTTGTGGAGCAAACCGATCATAGCAAAGGTTCACAATCAATTGTTTATGAGTATGAACCTGATGCTGCTTCTCTTTTAGAGGCGCTTGTGCCACGCAATCTTTCGGTGCAAATCTTTCGGGCTTTGTTGGAAAATGTTGCTGGTGAAATGGGCGCAAAAATGACAGCTATGGACAATGCATCGCGCAATGCAGGTGAAATGATTAATAAATTGACGGTGGCTTATAATCGTCAGCGTCAGGCACAGATTACGACAGAATTGATCGAAATTATTGCGGGCGCTGAAGCGCTTTAAATGGAAAAGGTAAGGATTGATGGTAAAAGCAGTAACCTCAAGCAAAGGAACAGAAAAAGGTGAAAAAAAGAAACCAGTTGATCGTTCCGGCGTGAAAAAAGCCGCTTCGAAATCTCAAGCGGGTGTCAAGGCTTCGTCTGCATCTGCGCGTAGTGCGGCTAAAGATACGCCTGTAAAAAAAGATATATCCGCAAAAAAAGAAGAGCGTGCAAAAGGCGCTGTTGGTGAGATCAAGCAGGTTATTGGTGCTGTCGTTGATGTGCAATTTGAAGGCGCATTGCCAAATATTCTCAATGCTTTGGAAACAGAGAATTTAGGCAATCGTTTGGTGTTGGAAGTTGCTCAGCATTTGGGTGAAAATACTGTGCGTACGATTGCTATGGATACAACTGATGGTCTGATGCGGGGCCAAAAGGTTGTGGATACAGGAACGCAAATTAGCGTTCCTGTAGGAGAAGCGACATTGGGACGTATTATGAATGTGATTGGAGAGCCGGTGGATAATGTGGGACCAATTCCTGCAACTAAAACGCGTTCTATTCACCAAGAGGCGCCTGAATATGTTGAACAATCAACGGTTTCAGAAATTCTCGTCACTGGTATTAAAGTTGTGGATTTGTTAGCTCCTTATTCTAAAGGAGGTAAAATTGGCTTGTTTGGTGGTGCTGGTGTTGGAAAAACTGTTCTCATTATGGAACTTATAAACAATATTGCAAAGGCACACGGTGGTTATTCCGTATTTGCTGGTGTGGGAGAACGTACACGTGAGGGAAATGACCTTTATTATGAAATGATCGAGAGTCGCGTGAATGTGAATCCAAAAGAGAATAATGGTTCAACGGAAGGGTCAAAATGTGCGCTTGTTTACGGGCAAATGAATGAACCACCAGGAGCACGTGCGCGTGTGGCTCTTTCAGGATTGACAATTGCGGAAAGTTTCCGTGATGAAGGACAAGATGTTCTCTTCTTTGTGGATAATATTTTCCGTTTCACGCAAGCAGGAGCTGAGGTGTCTGCTCTTTTAGGGCGTATTCCTTCTGCTGTGGGGTATCAGCCAACTTTGGCAACAGATATGGGGGCGTTGCAAGAACGTATTACCAGTACAAAAACAGGCTCTATTACCTCTGTTCAAGCGATTTATGTTCCTGCAGATGACTTGACAGATCCAGCACCGGCAACGTCTTTTGCCCATTTGGATGCAACGACAGTTCTTTCACGCTCTATTGCTGAAAAGGGAATCTATCCAGCGGTTGATCCGCTTGACTCTTTCTCGCGTATGTTGGATCCATTGATTGTGGGGGAAGAGCATTACACTGTTGCTTGTCAAGTGCAAACTATTTTACAACGTTATAGGGCACTTCAGGATATTATTGCTATTCTTGGAATGGATGAACTTTCTGAAGACGACAAATTGCTGGTGGGACGGGCACGTAAAATTGAACGTTTCCTTTCGCAACCTTTCCATGTGGCGGAAGCCTTTACTGGTTCACCGGGAAAACTCGTCCCTTTAGAAGAGACAATCAAAGGTTTTAAAGGTCTTTGTGCTGGCGATTATGATGATTTGCCAGAAGCTGCTTTTTATATGGTTGGTTCGATTGATGAAGCACTTGAAAAAGGAAAGCGTCTTATGGCAGAGGCTTCTTAGTAGGAAATTTCTTATTAAGGAGAAAACTGTCATGAATATTTGTCGTTAAAAAGGACGAGTCGTTGAAAAAAACGGAAAGTCCTTATATCGGGTATTGTGGAGACTTTTGTGGAAAACAATAGAGAAGAGCATTTTTTGTTTGAGCTTGTATCGCCTGAAAAAATTGTGTTTTCAGATCAGGTCGTGTCTGTTGTTCTTCCTTCAGCCTCAGGTTCTTTAACAGTTATGGCGCATCATGCGCCATTGGTGGCAAGTATTGTGTTGGGCAGTGTTCGTGTTCGCACTTCTTTAGGTGAGAAATTATTTGCTGTATGTGGAGGTGTTGCAAATATTACCTTTTCAGGCTGCTCTTTATTGGTAGAGCATGTTGTGGCTGTAGAGCATCTTTCTTTTGATGTATTAGAACAGCAGATTTTGCAAGTTCAAGCGACGTTAAAGGGGGGAGCAAGTGATGAGGATAAACATAAAATAGAGGCTTTTTTCCAGCAATTGTCAGCTGATGGTTCTTCGTTGATAGAGGCGTAGCAAGGGTAGACAGGAAAAGGTGACATGAGCGGGAAAAAGAGTACGGTTGTGTCTGCTAAAAGAAGCGGAAAACCTTTTCCTCGTCCTGGTCGTGTTTTTGCAGGGCCTTTGCCAAAGTGCTTTGTTTATATTCTGGCTTCTCTTATTTTGCAATGGGCTTATGGTTTAGGGGCTAATATTGTTCAGTCTAACATTGTCCATCTGACCGGTGATTTTCACGCAACTTTGACCGAGACAACATGGTTGGTAGCGGCCTATATGGCGCCAAATGTAAGTATAGCGATTATGTTGATCAAAATTCGCTATCAATTTGGGTTGCGCGCTTTTGCTGAATTATCAATCCTTGGCTTCGTTTTGGTTTGTGTTTTACAGCTCTTTGTTACGGATTTGCGTTCTGCATTGATTATTCGCTTTTTCGCTGGGATTGCTGCTGCACCTTTGGCTTCGCTTGCTCTGCTTTATATGATGGAGGCTTTTGCTCCAGCAAAGAAGTTTACTATTGGTCTTAGCTTGAATTATATGAATGCTGCTTTAGCGGCACCTTTATCACGTTTGATTTCTCCTGATTTGCTGGAACATGGTGGTTTTTCCAGTCTTTCCGCGCTGGAAATGGGATTGGTTCTCATCAGCTTGGTTTGTATCTATACTTTGCCCCTAACGCCTGTTGTTCGCAGTAAGGTGATTCAAAAGTTAGATTGGATAAGCTATGGTTTGATTGCTCTTGGTCTTGGATTAAATGCCGTGATTATGTCTGTTGGCATATTGTATTGGTGGTATGAAGCACCATGGATTGGTTGGGGGCTCGCACTTGCCATTTTCTCATTGGCTATTGCTATTATTATTGAGCTTAATAGAGAAAAACCGTTGATTGATCTCCGGTGGATTTTCAGTAAGGAAATGGTCCAATCTGTTTTTATTTTATTTATCTTTCATGTTTTCTTGTTAGAGCGGTCAAATTTGCCCGTAGGCTTTTTTAATCTTTTTGGTTTGCTTAATCGTGAGATGGCGCCCATGTATCTTGCTGTGGTACTAGGTATTTTGTTAGGGGGAGCTGTTTGCGTCTTTTTTTTACGAGCGGGGCGTGAGGATTATTTTTATTTGTTATCTTTGGGTTGTTTGGCGCTGGGAGCTTATTTAGATAGTCGTGTAAACCATTTAACGCGTCCGCAAGATATGATGTTGAGCCAAGGATTGGTGAGTTTTAGTTATGCACTGTTTTTGCCGCCTGCTCTTTTCAAAGGGTTTGTGCTCGCTGGTGAGAGAGGTCCGCGTTACGTTTTAAGCTTTATTGCTGTTTTTTTGTTAACGCAAGTGACAGGGGGATTGATGGGGTCGGCTTTTTTTGGCAGCTTACAGTTTTATTTTGCCCATAAGAACTTTGAGTCTTTAACACAAAATATTGTTGTTACTGATCCACTTATTTCTGGTGAGATGAATACTTTGTTTTCGCCTTCTTATGGTGTTTCTGTTCCCAATGGCTTGGGGAGTGAGCAGGGTACTTCTATGTTGATAGAAAAATTTAAGTTAACAGCAAATATTTTTGCTTATGATGACGTTTTTAGGCTTTATTTTTATATTTCAATGATTGCATTCGTTATTTTTCTTGTCACAATGATTGTTAAGTCATGCTCTTTGCGAGCATTAGAAAAGTAGAGTAATATCATAGAAAGAGGGGTGCAAAAAATGATAAAAGCATTACGATCAAAAGCTACAATTATTGCATTCCTGTCAGGTATTACGGGTGTTTTACTGATTTTATGGGCTTGGAGACTTCCTCCTTTTGTGAGTCACATCCAAATAACGGATAATGCTTCCATTAAGGGCAATGTTACGCTGGTTAGTTCACAGATCTCTGGGGTGATCGCACGGATTTATGTGCAAGATTATCAACGCGTTGAAAAGGGAATGTTGCTCTTTGAGCTCGATGATTCTCTTTTTCGTCAGCAGCTTGCACGGGCACAGGCTATTCTCGATTCAAAAAATGCAAAACTAGCAAGTATTGAATTGCAAGCACAGCTTTTGCAGGGCGAAATTAATGCTGCAGAAGTTGAATTGGCGCGTTCACGAGCATTCTCCAATGTTATCCCCGAAAGTAAAAAGTTAGGTTTTGGTGATACGGAAAGTTCTGTTTCTCGTCCTTTTTCACAACTCTTGACGGCATTGGAAACAAAACGACAATTGCAAAAACAATTAAATCTTGAACGGCAAAGTTTACAGTCAGAAATTGCGGGAGCAAAGGTGAGTGTTGAGTTAGCAAAACTTAATCTTGATCATACAAAGATTTTATCTCCTCGAACAGGCTATATTGGATTAGTTGGAGCGCGGGTAGGGCAATATGTTATGCCCGGTACGCAATTGGTCTCTGTTATTTCTGATGATATTTGGATTATTGCTAACTATAAGGAAACACAGCTTTCTCAGATGCGTGTGGGACAACCAGTTGTTTTTTCTGTTGATGCATTGAACAACAAAAAGTTAACAGGGCGTGTGGTTCGTTTTGCACCTGCTACAGGCTCAGAGTTTTCATTGTTAAAAACAGATACAACTATTGGTAATTTTATTAAAATTGCGCAACGTATTTCAGTACGGATTGCTTTAGATCCTGGGCAGGAAGGAATTGAAAAGCTCATCCCTGGGATGTCCGTGGTTACGTATGTAGATACTTCGCAACGGGTCGATTCTGGAGGATAAAATTTTGGGTTTTTTCAGTTTAATTTTTATGCCACTTTTTTATAGCAAGTGGGTATTCACGTTGGAAGATTTCGTTTGGTTTGTTATGATACATCTTTTAAAGCTCTTAAAGTTCTTATTTGTTATGCTGTAAAATAATGCTTTTTAAAACATTAAAGCGCATGCATTTTTAATCGTTTCTATTTCTTTTGAAATAACCCAGTAGTAGAGGGATGGAATATTGAAAGCTGTGCCTGTAGTTTCTAGCAACATTGTCTTTTGAGTGGGGTGATACGAACCACATGGGTGGACAGCGGGAGAGTCTGCGAGATAAAAAGTTGGATTATCCTGTTATGCCGTAAAACAGCGTTGTTTAGAGCGGTGATATAAGGCATGACAAGCTTTACATATTAAGAGTTTTTTAGATATTGTGATCAGTATTTAATGCAGGGCTTGTCTATCGCGCCTATAAAGTGAACCGCGTAAATGGTCAGCAGGTGAAGTCTGCCGAGAGATGCTGGACTGTTGACAGTCCAGTGACTGGTAGGAATCTCCATCCTTTGAGGTGTGGGGAGGGGGGCAAAGATGGATGAGGCGGATGAAAAACTTATCCTTTTGGGGGGGAAGGTTTCAAGTTAGGAAGAGGGCATAAGGTGTGGTGTTTTGTAAACGATAAAAATGCCCGCTTTGAGTCCGGGCATTAAAAGGGGAAGTTGTTGCTTGTGTTGTTAATTTTTACGGATCAGTAAGAAGCTTACTAAAACGACTCCTGCTGCTAATGCGAAGGTTTTTTTAGGATTTTCTTTCGCTTTTTTCTTTAATTCTGTAGCATGTTCATTGAGGTGATAAAGTGCGTGACGGCCTTTTTGTTTCCATGTGTTAAACAGCTCAGAAATGTTTTCAAAGCTATCATTTTGAGAACTCCAATGATTTACGGGAACCAGCTCTCTTTTTAATTGTGCTATACGTTTTTTAATTTTAGCATTTTTTCTATGGGGTGAAAATAGACACATTTATTGACTCCTTCATATGTTAAATTGTTGCATGATCGTTGGAATTGTGTTTGGGGTCTTGCTATAACGGCTTGAAAATTAAAAGGTTGCATTGATTATGTGGCTTGTGGATGAAATGAAAACTAAGAGTTTTGGTTTAATGAGGCATTTCTTAATGGGCTCGGATTCATTTCATGATGGCGTTTGTTAAGGATATAAGGTAAAATTTTTGCACAATGGTGTAAGATTCTTGAGCACTACTATCTTATGTTTCTAAAGGTGTAAGCGGGTATTTTCATTTTTTTGCTTGTTTAAAGTGTTGGGATCGCTTTTATCCCTTGAAACGGTTTATAAAGAATCTTTATTCCTTATTTATAGTTTGCATCTCCATGTTCGCTTGTGGTGTCAGGGGAGTGGGGGTGATTGATTCAATTAAGAAAATTTAAAACGAAAGAATCTTATAATATTCGCGTTTACCATTCAAATTTTTAAAAAGATAAATTATTATAAATTAACATGTTGGCTTAATTGTATAATATATTGATTTATAATGACAATTTAGCTTTGCTCAATTTGAGTTAGACTTCCGAATATCGTAAAATTCTCTCATTTTGAATCTGTTTTATGTTGAATTAATCAAAATCATTCTCTTGTATATCACAAGCAGGATGAGTGTATGGTGTGAAATTATACAAGAAAGGAGTAAAAATACCTCTTATGAATCGCTTTAAGAGCCAAGGGCTGTCGCAACATTAGGCGGTGTCTTTCATGAATATTTTAAAATTGCGCTTTGATAAGCGTTATCTAGTGTGTTGTAAAATACTGTTCTGCGATGATGTTGATGTAGAGTATAAACATGCAACTTAAAATACACTATTATCTCTGTTTGATTTCAGTTTCTTTTTGGAGCAACCAAGTGTAAAAGTATAAACTTGAACAGGAATTGTGAAACGGATCTGGTGTGTTTATAGAATGAAGAGTCCCTATGGGTTGATTTGCTTCAGTGATTAGCAGGTGAAATCTTTTGAGAGCAATCTGTTAAGATTGGTGGGTGGTATAATTTTCGTCCTTTGAGGCGCGAAGGAAGTCGATATAAACGATGATTGATAGCGCAGGTTTTAAAAATTTGAGGACTTGATGAGTACGACCTATCCTTTATCTAAACCACTTGAGCGTCGTCGGTCTGTTGGTGTTGCTGTTGGTGATGTGATCGTTGGGGGGGAGAGCCCGATTGTTGTCCAGTCAATGACCAATACAGATACAGCGGATGTTGATGCAACTGTTGCGCAGGTTTCTGCTCTTTGGCAAGCTGGGTCTCAATTGGTTCGGATTACTGTTGATCGCGATGAAGCAGCAGCTGCTGTCCCAAAAATACGGGAGCGATTGGAGAGGTTAGGTTTTTTTATCCCATTGGTGGGGGATTTTCATTATATTGGTCATAAGCTTTTATCAGAGCATCCTGCGTGTGCTGAGGCGCTTGCAAAATATCGCATCAATCCTGGAAATGTTGGCTTTGGTGCAAAAAAAGATCGCCAATTTGCGGAAATTATAGAGATTGCTTGTCGGTATCATAAACCTATTCGCATTGGTGTGAATTGGGGTTCTCTTGATAATGCGTTGTTAACACGACTTATGGATGAAAATGCACAGCAAGAAAAACCCTTATCTGTGGCTGAAGTGATGCGGGAAACTGTTGTTCAGTCGGCTTTGCTTTCGGCTGCTTTAGCAGAAGAGTTAGGATTGGGACGTGATAAAATTATTCTTTCTGCTAAAGTGAGTGATGTCCAAGATCTTATTGCTGTCTATATTGCCCTGGCAGAGCGTTGTGATTATGCACTCCATTTGGGTTTGACAGAAGCAGGGATGGGAACAAAGGGGGTTGTGGCTTCTTCGGTGGCTTTGGGCATTTTATTACAGCAAGGGATCGGTGATACGATACGAATTTCATTAACCCCTGAACCTGGTGGTGATCGAACACGAGAAGTTAAAGTTGCACAAGAACTTTTGCAAGTAATGGGGTTTCGACAATTTTTGCCTGTTGTTGCTGCTTGTCCTGGATGTGGTCGCACGACCTCGACAGTATTTCAGCAATTGGCACAAAAAATTGAAGCGGATTTACACAAAAATATGCCCGTTTGGCGTGAAAAATATCCTGGGGTTGAAAGTTTGAAGGTGGCTGTGATGGGATGTATCGTCAATGGACCGGGAGAATCAAAACATGCGGATATTGGAATCTCTTTGCCTGGAGTGGGGGAAAGTCCAGCGGCTCCTGTTTTTATTGAGGGACAAAAGGTAAAAACTTTGCGGGGTGATTACATTGCTGAAGAATTTGAAGCGCTTTTGAGTGATTATATTCATACACGCTTTGGACAGGGTTGAAATAAATTCTTGAAGTTTATTTCTTCAAAACATTATCAATGATAGTTTTTGCATTTTTTCTTTATTCAAGGTTTTGCTTTTGCTTGTAAATCAATATTCAGTCTTCATCGTGATTGCATGTTGGAATAAGATGATCGTTCATAAATTGCGGCTCTTCTTCACTGTTGTCAAGCATGTTTCCTTGATAACACTGTCTTCTAACAGATCCAATAGCAAACTAAACGTGACATTATCTCAAACAATTTTATGAATTTCCATGAAAAGCTGGATCGTGCTGTTAGAATTTTTCCCAATTAATAGGGTAATTTGAGTTCCTTTCAAATTTTAGTGTTTAATTTTTTTACAAAAGCTTTATTGCTTGAAGATTGTGGGGGTCTGCACTTGTTTTTTCAAATACTTCAATATCTCAAAAAAGCTTTGTATTGCTATAACAGCCTTCTATGCAAGTTCATAAAAGTACAAAAAATCATAAACTGTGCAGATGGTTGGAGATACTTATCTTCGAAAAATAAAAATCCGTTTCGAACAAATATTATAGATTTGAGACACTATAAAAAATATGGCTTGAGCAATTTTGTAATTGAATAAACTATCCCAAATTATTAATTGGCATAATTTAATATAAATGCCAAATTAAAATAAAGAGAGGTTATTCTTCCGAATATTATTTTAAACAAGGGGGTTAAAATAATATAAAGTTGTACTAGGAACGAAGATCAAGTCTTATTCTTCTACATCTGCTAAAGTAAAATCTTTGATTTGCGATTCTGTATTATCATAATTAAAAATATTGGAAGGGGGGTATGACCCCTTCTATTTACGGTTGGGGCTAATATTTATTTACAAAATGAAGAGGCGCTATTATTGGCTCGCGATATGAGAGAAAGTAGAGTCAATTTGAATGTCCTTGGTTTAGGAAAGAGATCTCCATATATTGGTCGCGAAGAAATGATAAGAACAGCGATAGTTTCTTTGTTTTGCGCTTATAAGAAAAGTATCGTTATTTCTGGTCCTGCTGGATGTGGAAAGACTTCTTTTGTGCGTGAGTTAGCTTTTAGGCTTAATCAGTTTTAAGCCTATGTTGAATGGATATTTCATACTAGAGGTTAATTTAGGAAGCGTGATATCTGATACAGGATTACGGGGGGAGTTTGAACGAAAAATCGGAACTTTAATAGAAACTGTATCTCCATATGAGAATGTCGCTCTGTTTATTGATGAAGAGCATTCAATCGCTAATACCAGAAGTGATGGAGGTATTGGTGCTATGGGTTTATTCAAACCTTTTATGCTGGAACAGAATTTAAAGCTCATTATAGCGATCACTTCTGCAGAATTAGCACATATTTAAGGGAGGGGGCGTTTTTTCGTAGATTTCATCATATAAGCTTGGGTGAGCTCTCAATAGATGAAAAAATGAATGCTATAAGGCTACATATAAAATATCTTGAAGAGTATCATGGGCGTAAATTTTGTTTCAATAATTTTAATTTTGATAACACAAGAGATTTGCACGATTTGTTGAGTTATGTAGATCTTCAGCTTGCTAGGGGGAGATTTGAAAATGAATTTGCTATATAAAAACAAGTATGTTTATTCGTATACCATATCAGCGAGGCAAGAAGGTGATGAGGTTTTGATAGGGGCGGATCTACAAATGTTATAGCTCTTGATATGAGTGGTACGTCACCGAATGTTATAAAAGCTTTGGCGTGTTTTGATGCAGAGAATACCATAGGTGATATAATATTGAAATGTAACCTAGATACTGCAGAAAGCGAAGATTTTTTGTATTTAGCAAAATATATGCTTGATAATAGAAACACCCTTTTTGAAGGAGGATTCTGTTAGAAAAGCTGGGCTTAGTGAGAGCGAGTATAATAGATTTGATAGGCAAATTAACTTATTCAAGCATGTATTAGGTAATTTTGACAATGCCCTTTTAGCTAACTCCAAATTGAAAGATGCTAAGATAACTATAGTTGGTTTGGGTGGATGTGGAAGCTACGTTTTTTATACATTATCTGCTATGGGGGCAGGACATATTAAAAGCTATGATTTTGATATTGTCGAAGAATCAAATTTATCTAGACAGATACTCTATAATTATAGTGACTTAGGTAAAAAGGTTGATGTTGTTAGAGATAAAGCTCCATATATTAGTCCTTCGACTCAATATGAGTTCTATGATGAAAAAATAGATAATATAGAAAAGGCATGCCGTCTATTCGAAAGAGCTGATCTTGTTATATGTGCAGCAGATAATCCAAGGCCAGCTTTTTTTCATTTCATGAACGAAGCTGCTTTTAATATGGGTGGTGCGCTGTTATATGCTGCTTCGGCCACGGTCAATACTGTTGTTGGTTGGCTTTATTATTCTAGGTAAAAGCAGATGTTATGCATGTGTGAATCAGAATCATATGAAGGATATCCATGAGTTTGAGTTTGTTAAGACTATTAAGCAAAACGATATGAATACTTTGATAGATCCGTAAATGTTGTTGCTGTTTTTTGGGCTGCTTTTGAGACAGTAAAATATTTAACGCATTTTGATAAATATCAAATTATAGAAAAAACATTATTTATTAATTTTTCCAGCTATAAAATTGATAGGACTGAAGATCCTTATAGCGGTTATTGCCCTATTTGTCGTGAAATATAAGCTTTTTATATTGATATAAAATGATGTATATGGTGCCTTTTTGGGTGTTATTGGGGGAATGCATGACCAGTATATTAGCATTTGGCTTTTTATTTAACGGTATAAGAATTTTAACAGGCGCCTTTATTGTCTTTTATATGCTTGAAAAAGGCTTAACACTTATTGATATTGGGATCATTAAGTCATTTCAGGCTTTTATTATGATGGTTACCGATATTCCTCTGGGATATTTTGCTGATCGAAAAAGTTATAAAATATCGATTGTTTTGGCAGCGGCTTTTGCCGCTATATGGCTTTTTCTCATGGGAATTTCTACAAGCTTTTACGGTTTTCTTTTAGCAGAAACTTTTAATGCAGTGTCGTTGACATTGATTGCGGGGGCTTATAATGCTTTACTTGTTCAATATGCAAAAGCAAAATTGACATCCACTAAAAAAGTGCTGGGAGCGAGCTCTCAATATAATTACATCGGCATGTTTATATTCAGTTTAATCGGTGCATATTTTGCTGATTATTCAAGCCAATATATATGGTATATCGCGGCGTTTTTAATGTTGATGACAGCACTCTTTGGTTTGTTTTTTCTTGATGACTTAAAAGGAGAAAAAAAACTCAGTAAAGTGAATTCTCTCATTTATGATGCTAGGGAGATGTTGTCTATTTTTTTTAAGGTTCCTTATATTTCTCTATGTTTTTATTTTTCACTGATTTTTTCCAATATATTTTCGCAGTATTGGCAGTGGATATTTAAAGATTATCATATTAATGTCACTTATTTTGATCTTGGTGTGACATTTTCGCTGATATTGCTCTCTCAGCTTTTGGCTAGTTTTTTCTTTACCAAACTAAGCGAAAAAATAAATTTTGTTTTGTTGCTGTTTCTTTCAGTTTCCATGATTTTTACAGTCGCTTTTTTTGAACCAAGAAAAGAAATTGCTGTCATTTTAGTCTGTATGACTTTTTATCTCATTAGGTACACCTATCTTCGTGTAGAAGTGGTCTTGCATGATAATATTAGCGATCATTTTAGGGCTACATACGAATCCTTCTTGTCAACTGTTGGAAGATTGAGCTTATTGGTATTTTTTTACATGAGTGCGTATATGGTCGATATGTTTGGCTTTTTCTCGCTTGTTTATATTTTTTCTGTTTATTTATTGATTTACTTGTTGGCAGTATTTTTTTTAGAAGGAAATCTCAAAAAAGCTCAGTAAGGATATTTACTTATCATTATCACGCATGTTTCATCGGGTATTATAGTGGATCAAGGCTTTGATTTATAAGTCTTATCATTGTTTTTCATGTTGAATGAGAAAGCTGAATATTGTCCGTTCTTCTTATTGCAAATCTATGTATATTAATCAAAATCATGTTTCTTGTACATTATAAGTGGGCGTGGTGTAAAAATCATAAAAAATAAGTAAAAAGGCTTTTCATGAATATTCTTGAACGCTAGGAGTTGTTGGCAAGATGAGAAGCAGATAAAGAACATGATTGTGCCGGATTATACGCTTATTTACGCTTGTTAAGGAATGGTGATAGTACATAAACAAATTTCCTATTTTCGCTTGTCTTTTTTGGAAATGTCTTGCTAGGCAGTGTTTAATAAGCGGGAGGACAATTCTAGTCTGTCCTCATAAGAATTCCCTCATGATCGTTTTGATACTCTGATGATCGGATTTTAGTGTTGGTATAGTGAACGGATTTTACCATTGCTTCTTTTAAAATACACGTCATCTTATTGAGATGTTTTCTTACATCTTGCATTCTTATTTGGGGTATTTTCTCTTTGGTTGCAGAGTGAACTCTGCATGTTCTGACGTTAGAAAATACTTCCAGATAGTAAAGAAAACCTATTTGTACGGATTTTGAATGGTATCTTCTTCTTTGAGAGATCATAAAACTAAGCACAATAATACCATTAAGTATAATTTGATATAAACAAAAATAAATAAACACATATTGATATATTTAATAGAAATCTGTTAAGTCCTGCAAATTACAGTCATTAAAAGGTAAAGCGATGAAATCGTTATCTATAACGCCTATTATAACATTTATAACTCTTTTTTCTGTATTTGTATTGTTAGGATGTACGCGCGTAGATAGTCTAGAACAGTACGATAGACTTTACGAAAAATATATCAGTAAAAATTACGGCGCTTTTGAACATTTTCAAAAGCAAGAACAAGCAAGAAACTTCATCTATAGCCGTGGCTATCAGAATATAGCGCCAAAATTTGATATTATATGGCATCGTCACATACTGATTGTTTTATGTGGACGCTTTGTTAATTTATTGCGTGGTGATTATAATGAGGAGATGTCATGGGCAATGTTACCCAATGTCATAAGCAGTTTGCGTTATGATTATAATTGGAGAGAAAGCGATTTTATTTGGGCCTATAATATGTCTATGAATTCTACTGACCCTATGATTGATTACGCGAAAAAATTTCTTAATTCTTCAAGCGGAAATGGCATCAGTTCTACAACACAAATGATTGACCTCGTGTCTAGTATGAACGCTGGTTATAGTGAAAATACTAGAAAAATAGCACGTTTTTGCAGAGAGCTCCACACGATATATAACATGATGCAATCAAGAGAAATTTATAAATGATATTGAATGGGCAAAACTTTCTCGAAGGATATTAAATGGCTATAATAGTCTTAATAATCGCGGCATTTTCTTATCCATGTTGCATATTTGTTCATTATGGCTTCAAAAGGTGGACATATTTTCCAGCTTTGGCAACAGGCATAGGTTCATTTACAATGATGCTTTTCATCTTAATAAGAAAATTGCACTTAAAGGAGGAAATTTGCACTTGGGTTGAAAAAACTACTTATCATAAATTAGATTGCTCTATTATATATAATAGTAAGGACTTTTTTTATCTTTCTGTTGCAATGGTCATGCTCTGTTTAATCTTATCAATTCTTTTTTTATGTGATGAATTGAATAAACGAGATAAAGAGCGTGATGAATTAAAGTTGCACAGTAATCACGATGATTATTATTAAATTGAAGTTATTACACATTTTTGTAAAAATATCTCTGCTTTTCGAAGAAGCGCACCGACGCTATCATTCACTTTTCTAGCCCCTCAATATTGCGGTAAGCTCTCGGTTCTTGAGACAATTCAGAAGAGGTATTTTTTTAGTTCCTTTTTTTAATATTTTTTATCCACGCGGATTTCCCCGTTTGTGATGTGCAAAAAGATGATTTTGATTGATTCAACATACACAGATTTGAAATGAGGGAATTTTATGGTATTTAGGGTTCTAATTCAGTATGAATAACGATAGATTATTTGTAGCTGCCTTGCGAAGGAAAAGAGATGTCGGTCATAATACTGCTTTGCTCTTTCGTGTTATTGAAACTGATGACTTTATTTACCCTGTTATGCTGTAAAAACACTGTTATTTGAAGTGTGCTGAAGGTAGCCTGCTTGATACATTAAGTATTTTTTTTAAAGTGCGTAGTGAATATATCGATTCTTTAGTTTAAGTGAATCACATGCGTGGAAAGTTAGGTGGGATCTACTCGACAAGAATCCAGACTGTTTACAGGGCAAATTGGGGTAAGAAGCTTTGTTCTTTGGGCGATATGAAAGCCGAAATAGCGATTATATTCATTTTTTCTGAAATACAGACTTCAAAAAAATGATACCTGAACCTAAACAACGAGCATTTTTGTAAAAGTGTTTTTAAAGAGCAAGCAATACACGAGTGAATTTACAAAATGTAGCCATATTTGATCTTTTACGACAAGATAGCGTAAAAAGGCATAAAAATGACGACTCTATACGGAGAGGGCAGTGTACTTCTACGGTTGGCAATGAACAACAGATGATTTTGATAAGGCTACAAAGCCAATCGGCATTTTTATTGTCTTTTGCGGGTTTATAAAATGCCCTGTTTTATATTTATTCTGTTTATTTTTTACCTTATTGTCAGAAGATAAAGATATAAAAGAAAAAACCAGTTTCTTTCTTTACGGTTGTTTTTTATTCGGCTTTAAAGCATCCATGGCGATATCTTTTAAAGCGTGGATATTACGCATTGCTTTACCGTTTTTGTTTCTTTCATTCTTTGATGAGGGGGGCGTTTTTCAAGCACAATAGGATGCCTAGAATGTATTTGTGTTATCAATTCACGCGCGCTTGTTTTAATGAAACACCTCTCAATATTTGGCACATCCATTTCATGATAGGAGCTATAATGCAGACCTACGATATTGAAGTCTCTTTGAAAAATCTATTATGCACTCAACAAAGATGAAGGTGTACACTATGTACAATAGGGCGGGTGAAGTTTAATTTTTGCGTGTTGCACTAAAGCGGGCGACTTGTTGGAGCGGTTTTGCTTTGGTGCCAAAAGGATGTAAAAGTGCTTCTGCTTTTGTAATCAGTTCATCGCGTTTTTTTTGTGTTTCTTTAATGCCATAAAGGCGAATAAAAGTAGCTTTATGTGCCGTTTCATCTTTCCCAGCGGTTTTGCCTAGAACTTCACTGCTGGCGGTGACATCAAGAAGGTCATCGGTTAATTGAAATGCTAAACCAAGGTATGTTCCAAAAGCAGCAAGTTTTTCTGTCAATTCTTTCGAAGCATTGCCGATAATGGCTCCTGCTTGGCAAGCAAAGCTTATCAAGGCTGCTGTTTTCATGTGTTGTAGAGTGATGATGTCAGTACTTTCTTGCGGTCTTTTTTCAGCTTCAAGGTCCAGCATTTGGCCACCTAACATACCACCAAAGCCTGCCGATTGTGCAAGAGACGTGATCAGCTTGATTCTAATATCTGTAGATAGATTACTAGCTTTATGGGCAATGATTTCAAAGGCAAATGTCAAAAGGGCGTTGCCTGCGAGAATTGCTGTTGCTTCATCAAATGCTATGTGAACGGTGGGTTTGCCGCGCCGAAGTGTATCGTTATCCATAGCAGGAAGATCATCGTGAATGAGCGAATAACAATGAATACATTCTAAGGCACATGCAACATCAAGAGAATGTTCTACAGGGACATCAAAAAGTGCAGCACTTTGAATTACAAGAAAAGGACGCAAGCGTTTTCCACCGTTCAGCACACCATAGCGCATGGCTTTGATTAAGTTTTTAGGGCGTGAAATTTCACCCTTTTGGATTTGATCACTTAACAGGGTATCAAGCCGCTTTTCAACGGTGTGTCCATGTTTTGCAAGAAGGGTGGTAAATTCGTGCATTCTTGCTTCCTTTGTTTTTACAAAAATGAAATTATAAAGTTTAAAGAAAGAACCTGTTGCTTTTTCTCGTTTTCATAAATTTGCATAGGTTTTTATTAAAAAATCAATTTCTCTTTTGGTTCATATTTCCACTGTATGTGCAAATCCCTTTTAAATCCAAATAAAAATTGAATGAAAGTTTTATGAAAACGCTTTCATTTGTGTATAAAATGGTCAAATCTTTCGGTGTTTTTGATATTTATTTAATCATTGTTGTATCATTTTTGGCACAAGAAAGATCATTTTGACATTGCCTCTTCTTTTTTATCAGTGTATAACCTCTTCAAATTTTATGGTGTTTTTAACTGAAGCATTGTCATTTTTGACATTGCTTTTTCTGTTTTAATGGATTTGGAGTGTCTTTTTATGGCTGTACCTAAACGAAAAACCTCTCCAGCGAAGAGGGGCATGCGCCGTTCGGCTGATGCTCTGAAGGCGCCGACTTATATCGAGGATAAAAATTCTGGTGAATTGCGTCGCCCTCATCATATTGATTTAAAAACGGGAATGTATCGTGGACGTTCCGTTTTAGTGGTTAAGGATTGAGTGTTTTTATCTCTCAAGGTTATGCTTCCTTTGATATATCGATGAATGCGTGGGCAAAGCGTGTGTTTTCGCTTTAAGATGGATGTTGAGGCGCCCTTGCGTCGCCCTCATCGCATTGGTTTAAAAACGGGAATGTATCGTGGGCGTTCCGTTTTAGGGATTAAGATTTTAGTGTTTTTATCTCTCAAGGTTATGCTTCCTTTGATATATCGGTGAATGCGTGGGCAAAGCGTGTGTTTTCGTTTTAAGATGGATGTTGAGGCGCCCTTGCGTCGCCCTCATCGCATTGGTTTAAAAACGGGAATGTATCGTGGGCGTTCCGTTTTAGGGATTAAGATTTTAGTGTTTTTATCTCTCAAGGTTATGCTTCCTTTGATATATCGGTGAATGCGTGGGCAAAGCGTGTGTTTTCGTTTTAAGATGGATGTTGAGGCGCCCTTGCGTCGCCCTCATCATATTGATTTAAAAACAGGAATGTATCGCGGGCGTTCCGTTTTAGGGATTAAGATTTTAGTGTTTTTATCTCTCAAGATTATGCTTCCTTTGATATGTCGGTGAATGTGTGGGCAAAGCGTGTGTTTTCGCTTTAAGATGAGTGTGTGGGGTTTAAGATTTTTCCATAGAAAATGATTCCATTGTTGGAGATGATTTTCTCGTTTTTTTGAGAAGTTATAAAGGATTGCTCGTATACAGTTCTTTTATGATAACTGAGTGAAGAGCTTTTTATTGGTATCGATATAAGTTATTTTAGTAGTGGAATCATTTTCTTAAGAAGATTCTTAAAGAGTTCTCTTCTGGAGAAGGTAAAAGGCAAGAATAAAAATAATCAATGTTGTCATAATAATAAAACTGTATATTCCATTTGTATCGTTCTTAATTCTATTAATATATTATTGTAAGGGGGACTTGTTTTTTAATCCTATTAGACTGAAAAAAATCGTTGTTTGGGGTGGTTATAACCCATGTAAAACTTGAAGCATGAGGTGTTTTTTATGAGAATATATGATCAATATTTAAGGCAATGGTTTTTGTCCATAGAGCTTATATTTGTGACATACATTTCTCAGTGAAAGAATGTGATCTTTGCCAATATCGCATTGACGAATAAAAATAATCCATTGTTTTGCGCTTTGAATGAAAAGCTTATCGTGAGATTGTCTCATTTCACATCTGTTCTATGTTGAATTAATTACAACCTATTTTCCTACACATTATAAGTGGGGATGGCATGGAGGTAAAAACTATATAAGAAAGCAAAAAATATCTGTAATAAACGCTTTCAAATGCAAGGCTTAATTGCAATATTGGGGGCTTAAGTGTATGATAGTGCCAGCGTGCTCCCTTATAAGCAGAAAAAAGAAGATGGCTGCAAGATAGAGGATGTACTTATTCAATAAGCTTTAGTCCTTCTGATGATAAGGCATATGAGATTTTTCTATGAATGTCATGCTTTCTTTTTATATTTTAAGCGAAGAATTGTTCATATATTTTTCTGATCTTTATGGATATAAAGGATTTATTACGAACAGCTTATAAAAATAAGAAAACATATAATTAGATGTGTCATGCATGGGATTTCGCAAAATATTTTATCAAAGTTGGTATGGCGCTCCAATCCATAGCTGATTTGTTAATGGTTTTATGGTATTGCTGACCTTGTAAAGTTTGTGCTTTTTTGTTCTCTATGGATTAATATCCACTTCTTAGCAGTATGTTCAAAACAAAGATTGAGACTCTTAAAGGCTTTATGATTTCGTTTTAGACTTTATGTGTCCGATTGGCGTAAGAATATTGAATCTATCTTTTTGTGTAATCTGCATAATGAGAATATCGCCTTATTTTGGAAAAATATGAAGTTGCAAGAGTGAATGCCAACGTTCATTCTTATTGTTATTTTTTAATTTAGCTTTACAGCTTTCAAAAGTATCTAAAGGGATGTCTTTTAAAGAATGGAGATTGCTTCACGCTTTTGTTTATCACGTTCTAGGGGTATGCTTCTCATGCAAAATAAAACGATCAAGATAAAATATGCTTGTGTTGTATATTCACATGTTTTTTTTTAGAAATATTTCTTAATGTTTGTTGTAGCTATTTTATAACGGCGCTTATGAATGGTATAATGGTAAAGTTTTAGTGAGGTGTATAAACTTCATAGGGTATTGTCGTCATTATGCTTTATAAAAGAGCAAGCTATCACTTTCATTATATGCTCTATTTGTCAGCCACCATGTTGCCTAAAGCTTTTGGCACTTGAGATGGTTCATTACGGATATTTTTTGTTTTCTTATATAGTTTTTACCTCCATGTCATCCCCACTTATAATGTGTAGGAAAATGGGTTGTAATTAATTCAACATAGAACAGATGTGAAATGAGACAATCCCACGATAAGCTTTTCGTTCAAAGCGCAAAACAATGGATTATTTTTATTCGTCAATGCGATATTGGCAAAGATCACATTCTTTCACTGAGAAATGTATGTCACAAATATAAGCTCTATGGACAAAAACCATTGCCTTAAATATTGATCATATATTCTCATAAAAAACACCTCATGCTTCAAGTCTTACATGGGTTATACCACCCCAAACAACGTTATTTGAGGATCTAATTTAATATGAACAATATCTACTTATCGTTATAAATCAATGTTTATCTGTAAGGATAAGAAAATGAGGAGGCAGTAGGTGGATCTTACGGACAAGTTTTAGACTGTTTATGGATTGGTGCGCTGATTAAAAAACTTTATCCTTAAAGAGACAAAGGATGCTCAAAAAATAAAACCAGCTCTTTGCTGGTTTTATCAAAATATTTCGTTATGATGAAAGGAGTGTATTATGCAGCGTAGACAGCTTTGCTATCTTCATCTGTTTCTTCTCTCTCAGTTTTAAATTCACGTTTTGGCTTGTTGGAGAGATGCATTTCTATGAGATTGATCGCTTCTGTTTCAGAAATACTATTAATAACCGCAATTTCGCGGGCCATTCTTTCAAGAGCAGCAGTATAAAGTTGACGTTCAGAGTAGGATTGTTCAGGCTGTAGGTTAGAGCGGAAAAGATCACGGACCACTTCGGCGATGCAAATAAGATCTCCTGAGTTGATTTTAGCATCATATTCTTGTGCACGGCGTGACCACATGGTGCGTTTAACACGTGCTTTCCCATGTAAGATTTTTAAGGCGCGTTCAACGGAATCACCGGCAGATAATTTACGCATTCCAACAGAAAGGGCTTTTGCAATGGGGACTTTGACATCCATTTTATCTTTCGCAAAATGAATGACAAAAAGTTTTAATTTGTGTCCTGCAACTTCTTGATCTTCAATCGCTATAATCTGTCCTACTCCATGCGTAGGGTAAACGATATATTCAGAGGTTGCAAATTCTTTAGTCTTGGAGGACGTTCCATGTTGGGATGCCATATTTTAGTTTACTCCCTTATGATCAACAAATGTATCGGAAAACAGGTTATAAACCTGAGGGTTGAGTTTTCTTTAGCCAAGTATATTGTATCAATTAAGTGAGCATAAAAGCCGCGTACTTTTAAATCCAACGAAAATACATCGCTTTACTACAAAAAGTAAAGAAAAATACTTAGAAAGATGATCATGTTAAAATAACACTAACATCAAATATCAAAAGAATCAATCATTTCGCTTAAGGATTTTTTTATTTTTACGAGAAAAGTCTTTCAATTGTTGAAAGAAGGAGCTGTACACTGCATCATTACTACTCGCCGCTTCCTGGATTTTCTGAAAAATACTTTTCTAATTTGTTTGGAACGCCATCCATTTCTTTTGCTTGAGGAAGAGGGTCTTTGCGGGACGTTAAATTAGGCCATTTGTTCGCATATTTAAGATTAAGTTCTAACCACTTTTCGAGCCCTGGTTCGGTGTCAGGGATAATGGCTTCCGCCGGACATTCCGGCACGCACACACCACAATCGATACATTCATCAGGGTGAATGACAAGCATATTTTCACCTTCATAAAAACAATCGACAGGGCAAACTTCAACGCAATCAGTATATTTGCAATGAATGCAGTTATCAGTTACTACATGAGTCAATATCTACCTCCATTTATTATTTTAGTGATCTTTGGAGGAAAGTGCTTCTGTATCTTTATTACTTACAAGTTTATTACGTAGCACAGCTAATTTTGCAAAAGGTGAATCAGGATTAGGGAGCTTTTCTTTTTGAAAAGGTTTATGATTCGCACGTTTGCCTTGGGATTTGTGGAACTTATGAGAACGTTTTGTTTGTAATGGTACTTCGTGAGGAGAACTTTCATTCCTGTTTTCTCCTTTTTCTACAGCGCTCTTCGATTTATTTTGCCACTTATTTCCAGATTTATCACGTTTTTTTTGTGCGTTGTGGTGAAATTGATGCTTATAATGCCATAATAAAACAACCTTATCTTCTGTTGCTGGGAGGAGAGGCTTGGCAAAATTTCCAACAGGTTCAGCTGTTGGTAAACGATAGGTGTGATTGGTGTGTTTTCCAACACAAGAGGATGAGAGGTTAGAAGATGAAGTCCTCTTTTCTTCTTGTGTTGTTTCTGAAATACTGATTGTTTGCCATTGGCTGCCAACGCATTCTGCTGCAGGAACATCTTGTGTTGTTCCATTGATAGGGGAAGAGGCTTTATGTGTAAGGAGATTTTGTTCAAAAACAACATTGCTTATGCTGCTCGATTGATAGCCAAGTCCTTTGAGGATTTCTTCCATATCATTTCCATTGGCTCCAAGAATGGACATCATGGCTGGTGTAATAAAAAAACTTTTGCCGTCATAGGCACCATCGGGTTTGGGAGTACTTCCTTGTTTCCAATGAAGAGCAAGGCGGATAAGATTGGCAAGACGTTCTAAAATATCAATCCGTACTGCACGTTGTCCTAAAATTCGGTAACCGGCTAATTGATAAAATTGGCGGTTGTAAGTAGGGTCAATAATCAAAGAGGTTCGACCAGCAGATAATGCTGCAAAAATTTCACCCAAACCAGTTTGGTCTTGTCCCACATTTTGAAGATTCCACAGGAGGGTAATGGCTTGGACGGGAGCTGGTTTAAGCATTCCTGCAACATAGATATGAAAAGCGCCAAAACGTACGCCTAGACGACGAAGCACGGCACGTGATTCTTGCGCAAGGCTTTTGACAATGTCTAAAACTTCACGGCGTGGTAAAATCCCTAAAGAGTTAACCAGTTGTGAGGCAAGACTGTTTGTTGAATCTGTCAAATTATCAGCATGGCGCAAATCAAACAGGGGTTTTAAAGTTGTTTCAAAATGAAAGGTTACAAAGCGCTCTAATCGTTTCATAACATTATCGCGGGATTCTCCCGTGAGTTGTGCATCTGCTAAAACAATTAGTTTTGGTTTGAAAAAATCTTCTGTTGCTACAAGTTGTCCTACCGGTTGACCAATCCAGCGCACAATTCCATCAGAACTAAGGGTAAGATCTCCATTTGCACAAGCACAAAAACGTGTTGCGCGTTTGGAAAAAGCAAGAATCAAATCTTCATTCTTTGTCTCTGTCGAAATTTGATTCTCAGTCGTTTGATCGGGATTGTTTTTGTCGGCATAAAAACGAAAACCTTCAAATTTACCTCTTCCGTGTTTTTCAATGAGAATATCATCCTGAAGAATCTCATTCTGTTGAACAATCTTGCTATCCATGATCATTTTCTTTCTCAGTGCGACACTGGTAAAAAGCTTTGTGCGACAATTTCATAATGCTGTTATTTCTTTACACGTTTGTTACGTTTGCTTCAATCACTCTTGTCGTTTTTTGCTGTTTCTTTTTGCGTCTTTAAAACTTAAATGATTCTTTTTTATTCAGTTTGCATTCAGTTAGGATGCTTTAATATTTGTAAATTACACTTATTAGTTGTATTGTAAAGCTGAAAGCATAAATAAATTTCTCAATTGAAAAGGAAACGGAATCGGTCATCAAAAAAACAACATTTGTTTTGTCTGATCATTTTATTTTTTTTTGCTGTTTTGTCATGAAAAGTGAAGAGAAAGTTTTTTCAAACATTTCATAGGCTAAAGGGCGTGTTGCAAAGGCGTTTTAGAGGTGAAACTATGTCTTATAACAAGAAGTTTTACCATAACAATAAAAAAACAATTGCGATTATAAAATTACACGCTAAAGTAGTGTTCACAGAAGTGAACAACTTTTGCGTTCTTTTGAAAAGAGAACAATGATGTCGTTGCCAAATCAATTTTGATAATTTTAATCGCAAGGGGTTATTATGGGTAATCTTTCAAATGCTGTTTATAAAAGCAGCAAAAATTATAGCGATGCAGACAAAAGTTTAGGACGTAATATGATGCGTTCTGCTATGCAAGCACCTTATCTTGAACGACAAAAAGAGCATGATTTGGCTCTGCGGTGGAAAGACAAACGCGATGATGATGCCATGCATCAAATTGCAGCGGCTCATATGCGTTTGGTGATTGCTATTGCTAATCGCTTTAAGCGTTTCAAAATGCCATTGGGGGATTTGGTACAAGAAGGGTATGTGGGACTATTGGAAGCCGCTGCACGTTTTGAACCTGATCGGGAAGTGCGTTTTTCAACGTATGCAACATGGTGGATACGTGCTTCTATCCAAGATTATATTTTGCGAAACTGGTCAATTGTTCGAGGTGGAACCAGTTCTTCGCAAAAAGCACTTTTCTTTAATCTTCGGCGTTTGAGAGCAAAACTGGTGCAGGATGATAGTGCTTTGTCGAAACAGGATATTTTTCGCACAATCGCTGAAAAACTCGGCGTTTCTGTGCGTGATGTTGAAACAATGGATTTTCGCTTCTCCAGTTCTGATAATTCCTTGAGTGTTTCTGTTTCTGAGAACAGTGATAATCCCATTGCGAAGATGGATGTGTTGGTGGATGAGAGTCCTCTTCCTGATGCTTTAATTGAGCAAGTGATTGATGGTCAACGGCGTACACAATGGCTTTACGATGCGTTGCAAATTCTTAACGAACGGGAATTAGAAATTATTCGCTTTCGTCGCCTCAATGAAGAGGGGGCTACTCTAGAAGTCCTCGGTGAAAAGTTAGGAATTTCAAAAGAGCGCGTGCGCCAAATTGAAGCACGAGCTTTGCAAAAATTGCGTTCTGCTCTCCTTACGATTCATTCAGAAGATGCTTACGATATATAAGCAGTGAAAGGCTTTGGGGGGGGAGGATGAGGGAGAATGTATCAATGGGGACGTATGAGAGCATGATGAAGTTGGTTTTAGAGGGAATCAGATTTGTCGAGGAATGCGCCTCCTTGTGGGTATTTGTCGCGGTTTTTTCAAAGCGAAGGAAGAGTTGGGGGAGGTCGGTTTAAGGAGGTATGTATCAAGCAGAGTCGTATGAAGGCATGATGACGTTGGTTTTTAAAGTGCTTCATTTCATTTTCGAATATGTTTTAAAAGAGCAGGGCTTGATATAGACAGAAAAGAATCAAAGCTGTAGCAGAGAAAAAAGATTTATTCTGTGATAATTTTAACCTTTGTTCCTGCACGTAAAGTTTGCGTTGGTGAGAGGGCGTTGAGAATGCGGAATAGTTTTTCTTTTTCTGGTGTGTGTTGCATTTTATTTGCAAGGTTTGTAATATCTTCTCCTTGTTGAACGCGGACAACACGGATTTTTAAGGGCTTTAATTTTTTTAACTGTGAAGAAGAAAGAGAATGAAAGCTTTGTACCGTTTTTTGGGCAACTTCTGCAAAATTTTGAGAATTATATGGGGCGGCTGTCAGAAAACGAAAGAGATGATTGTTAAACAAAATGACAACCACATCAAATTGCCATTGCTCATGGGTCGCACGGGCATGTGCTCCAAGTAAACTCTGGTTTTGAAAACATTGACTTGTAAGTCCTTGAATTGTGATGGGGCGGATGGATGATTGGTCTAGTCCAATAATCCCTCCGCTTTTCAAATAGTCACTTGTAGATAGTCCAGCAGGATGTGGAATAGCATCAAAACGAATCGCAATGTTATCTGGCCCACTGGCCCAAACAGTGTGTGCTGAATGTTCTATTGTAAAATTATTCGGAACAGAAAAAGCGATGCGCAATTGTGGGTGAATAAATTGGTTGCCTCGTACAAAACCTGTATAAAAGCCTCCTCCAAAAATCATGCCATTAATGCTTTTGAGAAAAGAATCACGATCGGATATTTTACTATTCCCTTTACTGATTTTACGCGCTTTTTCTATCGCAAGCCGAATGCGTTGAGGAGTAGTTGGGTGAGAGGCTAGAAAATCTAGAGAGGCATTTTGGGTGCCAGAGATATTACGCAAAGCACTATAGGCTTCCATTGTTTGAAGAAAGCGCGGTGAAGCAAATGGATCATATCCTGATTGTTGGAGCATTTCGAGGGCAAGGGAATCAGCTTCCAGCTCTTGATTACGGGAAAATTGTGCGAGTTGTTGCTTGTTTTGTATGGGGGTGTGAAGTTTTTGATCCATAGAAGAAAGAAGACGAGGGGATATGCGATTTTTCATCTTCAATTCAGTTTCTTTTTGTAGGCGTAAAATACCATGATTGGCTCTGATATGTGCTATCTCATGGGCTAAAATTGCTGCAACTTCTGAAGAATCATTGGCTAATGCCAGCATACCACGAGTGATGTAGATCGAACCATTGGGGAGTGCAAAAGCGTTTACAGTTTCTGAGTTTAAAATTGTTACAGAATAGCTTTGATGAGAACTATGTGATGCAACTGCCAGTTTACGGACAATCTTTGCTAAAAGGTGTTCAAGTTTTGCATCATGATAAGCGCCACCATACATTTGTAAAATACGTGGGTGTTGCAGAGCGCTTAATGTGACATAGATATTGTGGTTGTTGGTACGTTTGATCGTTTTAGAAGAAATGGAAGAAAGCCTGTCATTTTGAGAAAGGGGTGCATGACAAGCGGAAAGGAGAAGCATGAGACTTATGAAAGTTGCTCTACACATGGGCGGGCAAAAAAGAAAATTTCGTTGAAAAATAGGGTGCATTGGTTCACGATGCATGTTGTTGCGACGGTGTAATTTGGCAAATCTCATTTGTATCTTTGTATTGTGTATTTTTGTAAGACAAGCTTTAAGGATAAGGGTTCGTTTGGCTATATCACGGTTATTGTTTATAAAAAATGGCTCTCATTTACAAAAGGGTGCACTATACAAGGAAATTTTGTGAAAGGCAAAGAATGGCATGACAACATTTACGATATTGTTAAATGGCGACGTTTGTATCACTGATCGTTTGCTTAATCAAATTCAAAACAGTCGAGTGATTGCTGCGGATGGTGGTATGCGTCATGCGGCAATGCTTAATGTGATGCCTGAATTGTGGTTGGGAGATTTTGATTCATCAGATGAGAATTTAATCCGCCAATATAGTCATATTCCTCGTGAAGTTTTTCCCTCTGATAAAGATATGACAGATAGTGCTTTGGCATGTGAAAGAGCGCTGCAAAAGGGTGCTAAAAAGCTTATTTTATGCGGTGCTTTGGGAGGGGAGCGAAGTGATCATAGCCTTTCTCATATGACGCAAGCGTTGATGATAGCTGAAAGCGGCATTGCAGTGTTGTTGACAAGTGGTTTGGAAGAAGGTTGGCCGGTTTTGCCAAAACTTCATTCATATGATTTGCCTAAAGGGTGTTTGTTTAGTATTATCGGTTTTTCTGATTTAAAAGGCTTAACGCTTAAAGGGGTAAAATGGCCGATTTGTGATAAAAATGTGTCATTTGGCTCTTCTTTAACACTTTCTAACCGTATTTGTGGAACCTTTTCTTGCCATTTAGGTTTTGGAAAAGCTATATTGCTAGCGTCTGTGCCTATTCCATAAAGCTCTTCCAATATATTTTGAATAAGGCAGGGGGGGGGCTCTAGTGATTAAGTGCCGACATAAACGATATTTATGTATTGATCTTGAGAAGGAAAGGTTTTGATATGTTAAAATCAATTTTTAAAGTGGCCGTTGTTTCAGCCATTGGTTTCAGTTCAGTCGCTTGTACTACAAACGATGAACGCGTTGCACGTTACGGCGTAGGAGGAGCAGCAATCGGTGCTTTGGCTGGAACTGCTATTGGTGGAAGTACGGCTGGAGCAGCGCTTACCGGTGCAGCATTTGGTGCTTTGGCTGGAACAGTAACCGGTGCCGCCGCAAATCAAAGAAAACAACAAAGACAGGTATCACAATTGTGCACGTATCGTGGTCGTCGAGGGCATGTTTACCAAGCACCTTGTGGGCAGAGAGTTCCTGTACGGCAATTGTGTGCTTACCGTGATGCAAGAGGGGTGATGTATAAAGCACCTTGTCCGCGCCGCGTTCATTAATGGTGGTGCCATTACTGCGGCTTGACCGCATTTTCCTAAACTTTGGAACAACACCTTTGCTCAATCAAGCTTCTTTATCGGTTGAGCAGGGGGCGCGTATCGCGCTGGTCGGCCGTAATGGTTGTGGAAAATCGACCCTGTTAAAAATTGCCGCAGGAATATTAGAACCTCATGGTGGCGAAATTTTTCGCCACCCGCGAGTGACGCTCCGTTATGTCTCACAAAATCCGGATTGTTCCGGATTTGAAGATATTAATGCCTATATGGAAGCGGAGCTGGACGATACATCTGATGTCCAGTGGATCAATACGCTTCGCACAAATTTAGGGTTTTCGGGAGCGGAAAAATTGGAAACGCTTTCGGGAGGTGAAAAGCGGCGTGTTTCATTGTTACGGGCCATTGCTGCAAAACCCGATATTTTGTTCTTAGATGAACCAACCAATCATCTTGATTTACCAACTATTGAATGGCTGGAAGCTGTTTTGGCTTCTTTGCGTTCAGCGATTGTGGTGATTTCCCATGATCGGCGATTTTTAGAAAATGTTACGCGGTCAACGGTATGGCTTGATCGTGGCACAACCAAAAGGCTGGAAAAGCGTTTTTCAGAATTTGAAAATTGGCGTGATAAAGCACTGGAAGAAGAAGCCATCGAACAGCATAAATTGGGGCGCCAAATTGCCCGTGAAGAGCAATGGTTGCGTTATGGCGTGAGCGCACGGCGTAAGCGTAATGTACGGCGCTTAGGCGAATTAAAAGACTTAAGACAGCGTCATCAAACCTATAAAGGGCAGCCAGGAAATGCACTTTTGACAGCAGCAAAAAGTCATGAGTCTGGGCAATTGGTGCTTGAAGCAAAGAAAATTTCAAAATCCTATGGTGAGCGCATGATCGTGAAAGATTTCTCTTTGCGCATTCAGCGGGGTGATCGAATCGGTTTGGTCGGGCCCAATGGTATCGGAAAGACAACGCTCCTTTCTGCATTAATTGGGCAAGAAGCTGTGGATAGCGGAACGGTGAGGCATGGCTATAACCTCTCTATGGCATTGCTTGATCAGCAACGTATTTTAAATGAAGAAGAAACTTTAGCGCATTATTTAACGGAAGGAAGGGGAGATACTCTTGTGATCAACGGGCTGGAGCGGCATGTGGTTTCTTATATGAAAGACTTTTTATTTTTGCCTGAACAAGCACGCACACCCCTTAAAGAATTTTCAGGGGGAGAAAGAGCACGCCTCATGCTTGCACGCCTTCTTTCGCGTCCTGCAAACTTTTTGATTCTTGATGAACCGACCAATGATTTGGATATGGAAACTTTGGATTTGTTGCAAGAATTTATTGCTGATTTTGCAGGAACAGTGTTGTTGGTTAGCCATGACAGAGACTTTTTAGATCGTACTGTAACCCATATGTTGGCACCTCAAGGTGATGGTCATTGGGTTTTGTATGCGGGTGGCTATAGTGATATGATGGCGCAAAACCAGCATGCTCTTCGTTTACAACGCAAAAAAACAGAACTATCGCAGCGTAAAGTACCTTCAAAATCTCATGCGGGAGAGCTTTCAAAGCAGGACTCATCAACAGATCATAGCTTGGTAGGGCGGGAGAAAAAAACACGAGGTAAATTGTCTTATAAGCAGGTTTATGCATTGGAAAAATTGCCTGAAGAAATTGCTGTTTTGCAGGACGAAATCAAAAAAATTGAGCAAGAACTCTCTGATCCAGCCCTTTATCGCAGTGATAAAGAGCGTTTTGAGCGTTTATCAACAGCGTTGGAAAAAAAGAAAAATACTTGCACACAAAAGCAAGAAGAATGGCTAGAACTTGAAATTTTACGCGAAGAAATGGAAGCGTGTTCACGGTAATATCTAAAATTTTAAAAGATTTGTATTGCATCATCGCTTTTCTTTGATTTGTGACGAGAGTTTGTGGCTGATTTAGCGGGAAGAGTATTATTGACGAGTTATGGTAGAGACTTTTAGATCGTACTGTAACATATAGCACTTTAAGGTGATGGTTATTGGGATTTGTATACGGGGGACAGTGATATGATAGCGCAAAACAAGCATGCTCTTCGTTTACAAGGCAAAGAAACAAAACTACCTTTGCCGTGAGTTTTTTCAAAATTTCGTATATGGAAGTACGCCAATTCCATTGCATACCTTGCCAGTCCCCAATGTTGCTTGCAACTCCTTTGGAATTTGAGAGCATTCGTAAGAAATATGCCCTTGTCTTTACCTTATGCTTTAAACATACCACCCCCGCTTATGACGGAAAAGCAAATGATCCTCATTAATTCTAACGTAAGAAGTGTTGTGATGAGAAAAGCTTACTGTATTCGACGTTATGATTTGAGTTTAAAAATGATGATTTGCCAGGATAAATCAACGTTTTATTGCAACATTTCTAGGAGGAGAAAATGATGGCAATTAAAACAAAGCGAACAATTTCCACATTGATCGGTTTAGAAGATGCAGCTGAACTGTCTTCTTATTTCCTCCGTAATGCGAATCATCTGCGTCCTTTTGAACCTGTTAGATCTGATGGTTACCACAGCCTAACAGCTTGGGAAACACGAGCCAATGCATTTGCTTGTGAAAGTGCAAAGGGACAAGCATACCGATATGCCGTACGATTAAAAAATAAAAACACAATTATTGGTGTTGTGAATTTTACAAATGTGGTTCGGGGTGTTTTTCAAGCCTGTCATCTTGGTTTTTCTCTTGATGAAAAACAACAAGGAAAAGGTCTCATGTTTGAGAGTTTATCGGCTCTAATACGCCATATCTTTCATATTTATCATCTGCATAGAGTGATGGCAAATTATAGACCTGAGAACATAAAAAGCGAACGTTTATTAAAACGCCTTCATTTTGAAAAAGAAGGCTATGCTAAAGACTATTTGATGATTTCTGGAAAATGGAGAGATCACATTCTAACCTCTCGAATCAATGATCTTTATGAGTCCGTTAATAGATTCGAATAAAGTTTGTTAAGGGTCTTTTTATCAAATGTGCAAATATGCTGAATTTCTCCCTATCCTAAAAGACGAAGATCCTTAACCACCTTTTCTTTTGTAAATAGTTCAGAATCTCGTTTAGCGGATTTCAACTGCTGACCACTTTATATGTTTCTTTTCGTAGATAATGAATTGATTTATCAATCATAATTCATTTTTTCAATTTGAAGGAAGAGAGTACTCAATATCGGAAAACTTTCTCACTTAAAATCTATAGATATTTAATCATAAAAAACACCTCTCTTGCACATCACAAACTGGGTTGGCATAGGTTGGCATACAAGTGAGGGTTTATGTGGATAAAAATGATTGAAGAACAAGAATAAAAATTCTCTGTATAAATCCTTTTAAATGTGAGGGCTGTTGCAATATTGTGTATTCTGTGACCGATAGTCTCGTTACAAGTTATACAAACTGCTTATTGTTGGTTGAAATTTTTGTGTATTCATTCGCTTTTTTGTATTTTCCATTTTTTCTTAGGAAAATTTCCAATGTTCTCAATGGTGTTAATTCATACCAAGCGCATTTTTATATAGCTCAATGATTGCTTCTTCTTCCATTCGTTCATGTTCTTCTTTTTTACGCAATCGTATAATGCTGCGAACGGCTTTACTATCAAAACCAGAGCCTTTAAGTTCAGTATAAACGTCTTTAATATCATCAGAAATGGTTTTTTTCTCTTCTTCTAGGCGTTCAATACGTTCGATAAAAGAGCGTAATTGGTTTACGGATATAGCGTGTGTTTTATCAGTTACTGTATCGTTCATTATATTTTTCTCCAGGTTATATGTTTTAAGTTGTTTTTCAACGATAAATTTGTATTGAAAAAGCTTGAAAAACAAAAAATAAATCAAGCTACACAGTTTTTTTACAAATTGACTTTAAATATTTTGTAAAATTTTTAAAATATATGCATTGATAAAAGGGCTATAAAAAGAAAAATATAAAAATATACGTTTTAGATTTGAAAAGCTTTAAAAAAAAGAAATGTGTAATTTGTTTTGAGAATTTGGCATTATAGAGGAAGTTTTGTGATTTTAAAAAAACGATATTGGGTGCTTCAGAAAGGATTAAAAGTTTTTCTCTTGAGCCTTTTGCTCTTGTTTCCCCTTGTTGTTTTTGCAAAAGCTGACTTTAGGGTTTGTAATACAACTCAGCAGTCTGTAGGGGTTGCTCTTGGATACCGTACATTTTCAGGGTGGGTGAGTGAAGGCTGGTGGACTGTACCAGTGACGGAGTGTAAAACTTTAATTGAGGGGCCTCTTGCTTCACGGTTTTATTATTTTTATGCGGAAGGGGCACAAAAAAAAGGGAACTGGGCAGGCTCTGTGACCATGTGTGTGCAAGATAGCCAGTTTACCATTCAAGGGGTTCATGATTGTTTCCCTCGAGGATATCAAAAGGCTGAATTTAAAGAGATCGATACCGGAAATCAAACCAGTTGGATGGTACAGTTGACGGATGAGTCTTTGTTAAACAATTCAGTTATACCTTCTCTTTCAGGAAATTCTTCACCGTGAAACGTGCACGTAAAGTAAAAATTATTGCGACTCTTGGTCCTTCTTCTTTTTCTCGTTTGATGATTGAAAAGCTTTTTAGGGCAGGGGCAGACGTTTTTCGTCTTAATATGAGCCATACTGATCGTGATATGCTGGGTGATTTGGTCAAGTCTATACGAGAAGTTGAAAAAACAGTTCGACGCCCCATTGGTATTTTAGTGGATCTTCAAGGGCCAAAACTGCGTGTGGGGCGTTTTGCTAAGGGGCAAGAAGATTTGCGTGTTGGGCAAAGCTTTACGTTAGATAATCGCGATGTTCTTGGTGATGCACAGCGTGTTTTTTTCCCTCATGAGGATGTATTTTCGGCTGTTAAACCAGGGGATCGGTTGTTGATTGATGATGGAAGGATGGAACTGCGTGCGCAAGTTTGTGATGGTTATTCTGTCCAGTGTCGTGTGGTTGCTGGATCCCGTATTTCTGATCGAAAAGGTGTGAGTTTTCCCGATACCATTTTGCCTTTTGATGCGATGACGTTAAAAGATAAGGAGGATCTTCAGGCTCTTTTACAGCAGCCTGTTGATTGGGTTGCGCTTTCTTTTATTCAGCGTCCGGAAGATATTATAGCGGTACGTCGGTTGACGAAAAGCAAGGTGTCTTTGATGGCTAAAATCGAAAAACCTCAAGCCTTGGAGCATATAGAGAAGATTATTGATGTATCTGATGGCATTATGATTGCACGGGGAGATCTTGGAGTGGAAATGCCTCTGGAAAGGATTCCTGCACTTCAGATGGAGCTCATAAAAGCTTGTCGTTTAGCTGGAAAGCCTGTTGTGGTGGCAACACAAATGCTTGAATCAATGATCACATCTTCTGTTCCGACACGCGCAGAGGTGTCAGATGTTGCGACAGCTGTTTATGCTGGAACAGATGCGGTGATGTTGTCTGCTGAATCTGCTTCTGGTCGTTATCCTGAAGAAGCTGTGCTTATGATGGATCGAATCGCGCGGCAAATCGAACAAGATCACACTTATGCCGCTCAGGTTGGAGCACAACATCCAGCACCAGAATCAACAGGAATGGATGCGATTTCTCTTGCTGCGCGTCAGATTGCTGAAACACTTGCGCTATCCGCTATCGTTGCCTATACGGCTTCAGGAACAACGGGGGTGCGCGCCTCTCGTGAACGCCCCAATCGGCCCATTATTGCTTTATCGCCCATTGTGGAAACAGCACGGCGTTTGGCTCTCGTTTG
>NZ_JBHIOY010000002.1:80456-129787 GCF_042195785.1 Bartonella sp. AP58NXGY
TCTCGTGAACGCCCCAATCGGCCCATTATTGCTTTATCGCCCATTGTGGAAACAGCACGGCGTTTGGCTCTCGTTTGGGGGCTTCATTCGTGTGGTGAGCGAAGATGCTCGCAATTTAGAAGATATGGTTGATCGAGCAGCAGCCATTGCGTTTCAGGAAGGTTTTTGCCAAGGAGGAGATCGTTTCCTTGTGACAGCTGGTGTTCCCCTTGGAACGCCTGGTGCCACAAATCTCTTACGTATTGCTTCTGTTTCTCAGGATGGAACGAAGGGGATTTGAACCGTTTAGGGATAACAGGGGTGCGCGCTTCTCGTGAACGCCCCAATCGGCCCATTATTGCTTTATCGCCCATTGTGGAAACAGCACGGCGTTTGGCTCTCGTTTGGGGGCTTCATTCGTGTGGTGAGCGAAGATGCTCGCAATTTAGAAGATATGGTTGATCGAGCAGCAGCCATTGCGTTTCAGGAAGGTTTTTGCCAAGGAGGAGATCGTTTCCTTGTGACAGCTGGTGTTCCTCTTGGAACGCCTGGTGCAACAAATCTCTTGCGTATTGCTTCTGTCTCTCAAGATGGAACGAAGGGGATTTGAGCCGTTTAGGGATAACAGGGGTGCGGCGCCTCGTGAACGCCCCAATCGGCCCATTATTGCTTTATCGCCCATTGTAGAAACAGGCATGGCATTTGGCTCTCGTTTGGGGGCATCATTCGTGTGGTGAGCGAAGATGCTCGCAATTTAGAAGATATGGTTGATCGAGCAGCAGCCATTGCGTTTCAGGAAGGTTTTTGCCAAGGAGGAGATCGTTTCCTTGTGACAGCTGGTGTTCCTCTTGGAACGCCTGGTGCAACAAATCTCTTGCGTATTGCTTCTGTCTCTCAAGATGGAACGAAGGGGATTTGAGCCGTTTAGGGATAACAGGGGTGCGGCGCCTCGTGAACGCCCCAATCGGCCCATTATTGCTTTATCGCCCATTGTAGAAACAGCAAGGTGTTTGGACATCAGATTTGGGAGCGGGATGTGGTGATGTTATCTGTTAAATTTGCTTTTGGTCGTTATCTTGAAGAAGTTGTGGTTATAGTGCGGCATTGATGGGAAAACTGCCAGTAGAATCGAATAAGATTGTAGACCTAAAAAGTTATCTGTTTGGATGTCATAAAAAAGTGATGGGTGAATATGTTTTGTGTTTTTATGCAAATATCGTTGGCTTTATGCATTGTCAACTCAATAGACAATATATTGATTTATAATGATAATATAGCGTTATTTGTCTTGAATTAGAATCCCTAAAACTGTAAATTTTCCTTATTTGAAATTTGTTTATGTTGAGTCAATCATAACTATTTGTTTGCACGTTATAAGCGGGTGAGCCATGTGGGCAAAAACTGTATAAGAAAAGACTAAAAATACTTCTTATAAATCGTTTTAAGTTCTGAGAGCTTATCGCAACAATGGGGGTGGGCAAAGTGTGTGATGGTGCCGGCTTTCTCTTTTATTAAGCGTAGAGATTTTTGAGAGTTGGGAAGAGGGGCGTATTGTTGTGTTATAAGGATAAAAATGGCGGTAGGGCATATTTTCAAGCGTTATTATTGTTGTTGATGATGTTTGAAATTGTGGGAGATGAATATAATCTTTGGGGTGGGCTTTTTTCCCGTCTTAAGGAATGAAAATTCTTAACTTACGCTGGTTTGTAAATGATACGGCTCTTCTCGATGAGTTTCATTTGCTAGGTAGTTCAGGTGCAAAAACTATATCGTCAAATGACGGAGTTTTATAGTATGGAGGTGAATAAGAATTTTTAATATGTCTATCACAATCCCATAATATTGCATGGCGTATATGGGGCATTATATGGCAATTTATCTTGGATATTTTATTGTACGTGAGAGACATAACGCCCATTAAAAACAAGAAAAACCTAAAAATTGAAACAATACGTCCCTCATTAACACACGCTTTTTTATAGGCATAAATTATAGAGCATAAATAAATTGATGTACAAGCCTCTGCTCTATCTTAGAGCCAGATCATTATCAGAGCCAAAACAAAATCACAGATAGATCAACAGAAAGTGTTCTAGCTGCAATTAACCAAAGTCGATTTTCCACAAAGACCAACCATACCCTATTCCATGCCATAATTCGAAATCAATACCTATCTCCCTCTCAGCTATAAACTCAAGATATTTCCTACGCTCAAATAGAAATTAGGCAGAAAAAAGCACTCTAGATTGGTTTTAGTTGTGAAATTTTGGTTGAAAAAAAATGGGTATACCGCTCTAAATATCGCAAGAAAGAGGCAAGAAGCTATTCTTCTCAGAACGCCCAAAAGCTGTTTTCAGTAATTCGATTTATTTTTCCACTGGATTATCACCGTTCAAAATACAGTCGCCTCTTATTGACCAAAGCGCTTAAACTACAGCCGCATCTCTAAATGAAACAAAATGCACGCTTCTAAACGCAATGAATGAGAAACAAATTGACGGAAAGTTTCTGGCAATTCATGCCAATAAAAGGGAAAAGTTCCAATGTCTGTATATGAAGTGACACTTTTACAATTTCTTTTTTTATTTGTTCTGATGACATTTCCCCTTCGCACAAAGCAAGGGAGTACCTCTAAGAACGCCTAAAGGCTGTTTTCAGTAATTCGATTTATTTTCCCACTGGATTATCATCGTTCAAAATACAGCCGCTCCTTATTGACCAAAGCGCTTAAACTACAGCCGCATCTCTAAATGAAAAAAATGCACGCTTCTAAACGCAATGAATGAGAAACAAATTAACGGAAAGTTTCTGGCAATTCATGCCAATAAAAGGGAAAAGTTCCAATGTCGGTGTATGAAGTGACACTTTTATAATTTCTTTTTTTATTTGTTCTGATGACATTTCCTCTTCGTACAAAGCAAGGAAATACTTTTTAAGAACGCCTAAAGGCTGTTTTGAGCAATTCGATTTGTTTTCCCACTGGATTATCATCTTCTAGAGCACAGGAGGCCGCAGTTTCCCACCCAGCACGCATATAGGTTATGCGCGCTTCTAAACGCAATGAATGAGAAACAAATTGGCGAAAAGTTTCTGGCAGTTCTTGCCAATGAGGGGTTTCAAGTTCCAATGTCGGTGTATGAAGAGATACTTTTACAATTTCTTTTTTTATTTGTTCTGATGACATTTCCCCTTCGCGCTCTGCTCGAAGAAGAAGGAGTTGAGAGGCAATTTGCATAAGTCGTGTACTTAAATACATAGCCTCTTTTGCATAGATTGCAGAAACCTCTGCCGAAAGAGAGCGTGCTACTAATTTCCCTTCTGAGTCAATGTATGCTGCGGTTTTTTCAATCAGCGCCATTGTTTCTTCATAGAGACGATTAAAAGCATTTTCAAAAGCATTATGCTCAATCATGATAATAGGTTCATCATATGGACGTTTATGTACACTCACGCTTTTATACTCCAAGTATCAGCACAAAATCATACCCTTAACGAATAGAGTATTAAAAAGTTTCTTTTGTTGCTGTATAGAATGCTTTTTTTTTAAATTGCTACCTCTTTTAAATCTTTTGCGCAACGCGCTTTTTATACTAAGGTTAACGCGCCCAACAAACACCATAGGACCGTTTTTCCTATAAACGGATCAGTTTCCTTGAAAAAGACCACTGCCAAGATTGCCGTTTTTCATAATAGTAAGCGACTCCAAATTGCAAAGCAATACCCGTTATCATTAAGAGGCTATCGGAAAAAAACGTTTCTGTCATCACTGTTTTTATAATTTGTCCAAACATCGCAAAAATGGTTCCCGTTACAAAGACCGGTAAACTATGTTTTCCTAAGATTGCTAAAGGATGTTTTGGAGAGACATAAAACCATTTATTGACATGTGGCAAAGAAAGAATAAGAAAGGCTAATGCAAGAACATGAAGTAAACGTGGCAAGCTTAAAAAGGTTTTATTAAAGTTCATCAACGGGGAAGACCAGCCAAGCCAGCCCAAAATGCCCCACCAGTTTAAGCGAACCCATAACAGCGCCAACAAGAGATACGCTGCCGCACAAACAATCCAAAAAGACTGAAAAGCGATTTTTTTTCCTTGTTTAAGCGCTAAAGTACTGGTCAATCCTATGACAAATAAGAATTGCCAAGACAAAGGATTTAAAAACCACTTTCCTTCTATAGGATAAGAAGGAGGAGCAATTTTATAAAATCCGCAGATAAGATACAGTGTAAAGGAGCCCAAAAGTAGCCATTTTGTCTGTTTACAACTCAAATAAAGGATAAAAGGCGCAAAAAACATCAAAACGATATAAAGTGGAAGAATATTGTTATATCCCAACTGGTGCCCAAAGCTTAAGGTACTTAAAAATGCGATACCAGGCTCTTTAAAAAAGAGTCCCACATTGTTCATTGATAAAAGTTTTTCTGTTCGCCATAAGAAAAATGCCCCTAAAAAAAGGCTTAACGTGACAAAAGTCGTAAAAAGGTATGCACCATAGAGCTGCAGAGCTCTGTACCAAAGTTTTCGGATAATAAAAGCAAAGGATTTTTGCTGTAACCGCGCATGAAAGCTTAACCCCAATGAAACCCCTGAAAGCAAAACAAATACTTCTGCACAATCAGAAAAACCGAAATTTCTATGAGTAAAAGACTCATAGAGAGTTCCGGGAATATGGTTGATGAAAATTGTCAATAAGGCTAAAGAACGAAAAACATCAATGCGTGTATCACGATGAGAAGGTTGAGTATTATGCTCAAGAATACCTTGGTATTTCATCAGTGGACTCCCACACGTCACAAACCCCTTGAAGTCCCAATAAAAATGGTGCTTACCCTTATTGCCAACAAGCATGAACAGGATGAAATTTTAATTTTTAAGTGTCAAGTTTCATTTTAAGCGTTTATTTTTTTTAAAGCAAAAGTTTTTTAAAGGCAAAAGAACGAAAAGCGTCCATACGTGTATCACAACAAAAAGGCAACATATTATGCTTAAAAACACTCTCATTTCTCATAAACAGGCTTCCACACACCCACAAATCCTTTAAATTAGGTGAAAATGGTGGTCACTTTCATCGCAAATAATCATAATAGAATGAAACTTTAATTTTTAAGCGTTATTTTTTCTAAGAAACAGGGATTTGACATGACACAACAAAAAAATAAACCAATTGATCCACCTCTTTTCCCTCAGTTGATTTTAACACTTGATGTTCGGCGCAACACCCCACACGCATTATTGCGGCAAATTTTGCAAACAAAGTCTTTTGCATGCGTCATCCTCTATGATTCTGAAAAGTTGAAAGAAGATAGCTCTTTTTTACAACAACAAGCGCAAACCTACGCAGAAGATATTCAACATCATGACGCAGCCCTTCTCATCGCTGATGACAGCCGCATTGCTGGGCGCATAAAGGCTGATGGATTACACATAGAAGATGATCTTAACGCTCTTGAAAGCTTCAAAAATCAGCAAAAGGAACAAAAAATCATAGGCTTTGGCAATTTACGCAATCGCCATAGTGCTATGCTTGCAGCGGAAACAGGTGTTGATTATCTATTTTTTGGCAAATTAGGGGCTGATAAAAAACCCCATGCGCACCCCCGCAATCTCCAGTTAGCAACATGGTGGGCAGAGATTATGGAAATCCCTGCTGTTGTGCAAGCAGGAAGCGATTTTTCAACCTTTGATGAAGTCTTAAAGACTGGATGTGAATTCATTGCTGTAGAAGAAGTGATTTTTGGGAACGACAACCCCTTAATACTGCTTAAAACAATGCAAGAAAAATGTGAGAAAACCCCCTTGTAATATAGGAGGAGAATTTATAAATAAAGTGTTAATAAAAATCCAAATACTCACCACTATATTACTTATATAGAACACACAATAACAGGTAAAGAGAATACCTCGAAACTCAATAAAATTGCTTAATAATTCAATCAAATTGATAAAAAAACTAGCGTCTTTTTTCATATAATATATAGAAAAAAGGATCATAGAAACTTTCTCGTTCAATGTCTTATAAAGACAAAGCATTATGATTGGGGAAAATGGTCATTTTCAATATTGGTACTGAATACCAATAGCTGACGATACAAATATGCAGGGGACATAACAATGCGATATAGCGGAACGTTTGAAGATCTTAAAAACATAATTTGCAAGTGTGGATATCAAATCAAAGAAACTAAACCTCTATCACATCCATCCCCTGAAGGATATCAGATCAAAACCTACGAAGGAGGCACTACTAATTGGTTTAAAAGCACAGGAAAACTTCAAGTTCAAGGCAGCGCAAACATAAAACAAAAGCTAACAGAAGATTTAGCAAAGCATCTAGAAGAAACATCAACGTTTCCTTCCTCAAAAACTGCTTCCAATCCTTCAAATAAAAAAATCTTTATCGTTCATGGCCATGACCATATTGCTCTAGAGCAACTTGAACTTATTCTTCGCAGGCTTGGTCTCGAACCATACATCTTAAAAAATACTGGTGGTAATGGTTTAACCCTCATTGAAATTTTGGAAAAAGAAGCTTGTAAAGATTCTATAGGATTTGGTATTGTACTATTTACTCCCGATGATATAGGCTATGCTAGATCTGACAGAGAAAAAAAAGAACAATTTCGTGCGCGACAAAACGTTATTTTCGAAATGGGCATGTTAATGTCTGCGCTTTCTCGCAAAAATGTCGCTATTCTAAAAAAACAAGACCTTGAACTCCCTTCAGATATTAATGGAATTATATACCTTCCTTTTAAAGAACACGTAAAAGAAACGCTTAAAGATCTTTCTCATCGACTATGTGAAGCCGGTTTCAATTTAGATGCAAAGAAATTAGATGAAAAGAAAGTTACTCATGCATTAAATTAAATTTGAATAATGCTTATGTTTATTTTTTAAAACGCACGCCTAAAACCACGTAGCATCCCACCACATTCCACAGACACACCCATTCTATAGGCTCAAAGAAACGATTACCCCCCACCCTTCTTCAAACAGCAAGCAATTGTGCAAATTTTAATGAAGGGACCGCAATTCATTACCGTAGAAGAAATCATTTTAGTCTCTTTGATAAACGCGGGGCTGTTGTCATAATTTTGATGGACTTGCAAAGTTTAAGAGGTAGATAGCCTCTCATTCGATTAAAGAAAAATAGGAAATTCACGTCGGGCATGTACTACAGCTACAATTTCGATTTGATGTGCAGCTACTCAATAAAATATAAGGTAATTTGGATGTGCTACAATTTCTCGTAATCCTGATATCTTCTCGCTTTGTCTGTATAAATATGGATGTTCAGCCAATTGGCAGTACGGATGCTTCCAAAAACCTTTTCATTCGGCGGCGCGCGCCCCAGCGGATGGATTTTTGCGAGCAATGTAGGTAACATCTGACGCAAATCGTCGCGCGCCGAAGACAACCAAACAACCGGAAGCATCACTTTTTCTGTTCAGCTTCAAGCTGACTGATTATAACTTCCATTTCAGCCATAACCTCATCATGCGGAATAGGAGGATATGGATTTGCAAGACTTCTCGCTACCTTATCGCGCAGCCATGCAGTGTAGCTGCTTTCCTGTTCAATGGTTTCGAACTCTGAAATTAGCAGAGAAAGGGTGATCTTTATAACATATGTCCTTTTTATTCCTGAATATTGAAGATAATTACTCTTGGCTATGTTGTTAATATTAGCGAATTGAAAATGTTTTAACTTTTAAGCGTCCAAAGTTCTTTTGATCTTGAAACTTAAGGCTTTTTAACCCTCTCAAAAAACACGGGGGCTAATGTCATGATTTTGACAATCATTCCAGAGAAATTTAAGAGGAAGATAGCCTCTCATTAAAAAACAAATTTTGTAAGTAAAAAACTATTTTTATTGTAAATTTCCTGAAATTACTTTATGAATTAAAAGATGTTTTGGTCGCATACGCAACGACCAAAAGGGGCCTTGAAAACCCTAAGTTCTAGCGTAAAGATGAACCCACTTTGTGGGTATCCCGGAATTCCGGGAGTTTTTGCTATGTCCAGGTGCTTTAAGCACTAAAAGCAAAAAGGCTGACTAGAACTCAGTATTTTCAAGCTCCCGGAATACTCATGCGAGGGCGCTCGCGACCGGCGGGGGGCTTTAAAATGCGAACCAAAGATCTTGATAATGATATTTTTATTGGCAAAAAAATTCGTTTGAGACGAAAAATGCTAAAAATGTCTCAAACAACTTTAGGACACGCTTTAGGTGTCACTTTCCAACAAATTCAAAAATATGAAAACGGCTTAAATCGTGTCAGCGCAGGGCGTTTAATGGAAATTTCTGATATCTTGGATGTTCCACTTTCCTTTTTCTATGCGGATATCATTACAAAACAACAGCCCCCATACCACCATGATGAAATCGCATCAAGCACAGAAGAATATCTGCTACTCAAAAGATTTAGAGTTTTACCAACGGTAAAAAAGAAAGCTTTTTTACAGCTGATCTCTGATGAGAATGCAAGCTAATATCACGCGATAGCATGCGCTATTCATAATCCCCCTTTGTGAATACTTTATTGCTTGAAGGCAAAACATGCTGCCCCTTTATTTTAAGAAACGACACGTTAAGAGACACTATTTTAATTTTTATTGTAAATTTCCTGAAATTACTTTATGAATTAAAAGATGTTTTGGTCGCATACGCAACGACCAATAGGGCCTTGAAAACCCGAAAACTCAAACATGAATTTATCCCACTTTGTGGGTATCCCGGAATTCCGGGAGTTTTTGCTATGTCCAGGTGCTCTCAGCACTAAAAGCAAAAAAGGCTGATTTGAGTTCAGTATTTTCAAGCTCCCGGAATACTCATGCGAGGGCGCTCGCAACCGGCGGGGAAAAATGCAATCTCAAAATCTTAATATTGATCTTTTTATTGGCAAAAAAATTCGTTTGAGACGAAAAATGCTAAAAATGTCTCAAACAACTTTAGGACACGCTTTAGGTGTCACTTTCCAACAAATCCAGAAATATGAAAACGGCTTAAATCGTGTCAGCGCAGGGCGATTAAAGAAAATTTCTGATATCTTGAATGTTCCACTTTCCTTTTTTTATGCCGATATCTTAACAAAACAGCAGTCCCCATACCACCATGAAGAAATCGCATCAAGCACAGAGGAATACCTGCTGCTCAAAAGATTTAGAGTTCTAACCTCGATAAAACAGAAAGCCATTTTACAGTTACTCGCTGATCAGAATGAGAACTTTTAACATCATGATACAGAGCGCTATACTCTCTGTTCTTGGCTTTCTTTCCACACCTCAAAGGACGAAAATCCCTTTCCTATCCGGTTGGTAAACAATCCTGTTTCTCAAGAACTGCTTCTTCTTAGCTTCCCATTTCATATGGTTCGTTTCACAAGATTGTATGGACAAGCCCTCTTTTAAAGATTTACCACATACTCTTATAAAAACACTATATGGTAAATTTTACACCTTACAGCACCACACTTCAAACAATAGCATTTTACAGTACAACAGGATAAGCACTCATGCGTATTTTTCAAAAAGCGCCCCTCAAAAAGCAATGCTTGAAAATTTATTTGGTTGATCTGGAGCAGTGTACGCATCATTTTATAAGGATGATGGAGGATGTGATCTTAACATGTAGGTGCAAAAGATTGCTTTTTTATCGCAATCACTAAAAGCAAAAGTTTATTTAAAAGAGGCACTGCAAGAAGCCTTAAGTTAAGGCTGGAACCATTATTTATTGATGAATTACCGCTTGAGTGGAAACTAACATATTGCTAGTAAAATTATAAGCAAAGTTGTTCTTATTTCTGGTGTAGAAGCTTCGCAAAAAAGAGCAACAATAAATAAGGGGAATTACGATGTTAAAATATTTATTGCTGTCACCTGTTGTGTTGGTGGCGGGTTGCGCATCTGTAGGCAGTTATTCATCAAATTATGTTGATCAAAGTCTTACAAAGCGTCAGGCACAATTAGTCGCTAACAAATTTATTAGCGATATCAAGAGACCTTTACCACCAGCTACAACCACACTTCTTATAAAGAAAAATAATACAGCAGACAACTTTACTCCTTTATTTATCAATCTGTTGCGACGGAATGGATATAATGTGATCTATACAGATCAACCTCAAAAGCAACAAAACATGGGTGTGAATTTGAGGTATAGAATAAGATTAAATAGTAGCACTATAGTGTCTCTTTTTCAGTATAACGTGAACGGAGAACTACGTGCTCATATAAGTACTCATCCTAGATGATCCCACTATTTCATGTGAACGTTCTCTCTCTTTTACACGTAAAGACTTAAAAGCTCTTGCGAAAGGCAAAGAGATTTGCACCTCAATAAAAACTCTTGTTTTTTAGCCAGAATGCACAAATTTTTCTGTATTTCATCACGATATGAGAAACAATACGTACGAGAAAATAAGTTATGACTTTAGGTTTAAGTATAAGGGAAAGAAGAGTATTAAAAAATAATGAAAAATCCTCCACACTCTAGTGAATTATTGTGCGAAGATTTAAATGCAAAACTTAGTTTATTTAGTGATTCAAGCAGTTGAATAGTCCGCTGTTTGCAAAAAATGAGTTTTTTAAAAATAAAAGGAAAGACAATGGCAAAAAACACTGTCCAACTGCACTAATAGAAGAACCTTTTAAAATATCATAGTAATAAAAAATGGATAGTTTCCAATGTAATTTATCCACGGTGGTTTATTCAAAAGAAATTTTGTAGAAATAGGATATTTTTAACGTTTTTTGCTTCTCATTTAGTGTACCATAATTCTAGCATACCACAATTCGGAGGTTTTGTGGTTTTCATTGCTAATTGTTATGGTGCTATGATGAACGAACAGAGTTTACAACAGCTATTGCAATGCTTTGCGCTTGTGTAAAGAAAATTATAGCTGTTATTGGAGCACTTTAAAAATATCCTCCGTTAAACTTGAAAAAGCCATTGGGCTTTTAAACTTTTAAGATGCTAAATCGTCGTTTTTCTCATAAACAATGGTATGCACATACTTGCCTTTCACTCCTCAAAGGAAAAAAGCTCCTACAGTTGCCGATCTGTAAAAAGTTCAGCGTCTCTTAGGACTAGTTTTCACTGCTTGATCCCTCATGCGGTTCACTTCATAGGGTTTTATGGATAAGCACCTTGAAGATTTATCACACTCACCCAAAACACTTGATATAGTAAATTTACTACGCCTTATATCACTGTCCTAAACAACAGTGTTTTACGCAAAAACATGATATACAACCTCTCACTTAATAAGTCATTGTAACAAAGCTGATAAAAAGCTACATTCTCACCCTCGTAATCTCCATGAGTAGGGTGGGGGGCAGAGATTTATGGAAATTTTTGCTGTTGTTCAAGTGTGGAGCGATTTTTCAGCCTTTTACAACTTTTGATGCGGGAGAGAAAACCGCATATAAATTTATATCCTTGAAGATAAGTATTTTTACGCAAGATAATTCTTTGCTCATACTTGATATGATGAAAGAAAAATGTGAAAATTCTGTTCGGTAATGAGGAGAAAACACCATGATCAAGAGAAGCGTTAAGCTGCTTATCTTAGGAATGATTGGGCTTGCAAATTCTGTTGTAAATTCTTCTGGAAATACTGAAGAATTCTCAGGTTTTGAAGGCTCTTTCAATACGGTTCAAGATGCGTCAAACACACAAAAACCTTTTCAGCCTTTAAAAGCTGGAGACTATGACCAAGCCTATGACTATTACATCCAAGGTTATTATTTAAAAGCTTTTCGTGAAGCACTCCGACGTGCTGAAAAAAATGATCCTTTTGCACAAACTCTTCTTGCCCGAATTTATCTGGAAGGATGCGCTGTTCCTGTTGACGGTGCGCGTGCTGCTTTATGGTTTGAACGCGCTGCAAAACAGGGGGAACCTCAAGCACAATTACGCTATGGGCTTATGTTGTTTGATGGTCATTTTATGAAACAAAATCAAGATCTTGGTGAACAGTTTATTCGAAAAGCTGTCAATGCAGGCGTCAAGGAAGCCTATTTTTATTATGGACAACTGCTTCTTTATAAAGCCTCACGTGAAAAACAAGCTCTCCCTGGTGTTTCTTCCCAAAGTCGTGAAAATGAAGCAATCGAGCAAGCCTTAAAATGGTACTTAAAAGGTGCTGCTCTTGGGGATGCTGAAGCTGCTGTTTCTGCTGCCAAAATTCTGTCTTTAGGCACATTAAATCGACCAAAGGATGATCGTAATGCCCGCAGGCTCATGGAGGTAGCGGCTCAAAACAACCACTTAGAAGCTCAACTTCTTTTAGCGCAATGGCTTGTACAGGGACGTGGAGGAGAAACAGATTTTCATCGTGCTTTTCATTTACTTCAAAGAAATGCCGTCAACATGATTGCGCCAGCACAAATTTCCCTTGCAAGACTTTATCGAGATGGCACAGGAACAAAAGGCGATATAATAATGGCAGCGGCATGGTATATGCTCGCAAAGGAGGCAAAAATGCAAGCTCCTGATCTTGAAATAATGCTCCAAGGCATGGATAAGGCACAACTAGAAAAAGCGCACAAAGAAGCAATAAAGCTCCTTCCTGTTTTTTAAATACTCCTCTCTGCATCAAAAAGATAAAATTTATAGAAATTCCGGGAGATTTTGCTCTGTCCAGGTGCTTTAAGCACTAAAAGCAAAAAGGCTGATTCGGATTCAGTATTTTCAAGCTCCCGGAATACCAACGCGAGGGCGCTCGCACTCGGAGGGGCTTTAAAATGCGAGCCAAAAATCTTGATAATGACATTTTCATTGGTAAAGAAAACGCACTGGTATCATTTGCTTAAGCAAACAATATCCAATAAGCAAAAGAGCTAGGCTATCCCGAAAATTCCGCAAGCTCTATTTTTTCATTCTTTTTGCTTGGATGAAAAACACGCCAACTCTCATTAAAAAACTATTTTTTATTGCCAAGCCTCCGAAATTACTTTACATATTGAAAGGTGTTTTGGTCGCATACGCAACGACCAATAGGGCTCTAAAAACCCGAAACCTCGTACATAAATTTACCCCGCTTTGCGGGTATCCCGGAATTCCGGGAGATTTTGCTATGTCCAGGTGCTTTAAGCACTAAAAGCAAAATGCTGATTCGAGGTCAGTGTTTTTAGACTCCCGGAATACCAACGCGAGGGCGCTCGCAACCGGCGGGGGCTTTAAAATGCGAGCCAAAAATCTTGATAACGACATTTTCATTGGCAAAAAAATTCGTTTGAAACGAAAAATGTTGAAAATGTCTCAAAAAATATTAGGTCAACATTTAGGTGTCACCTTCCAACAAATCCAGAAATATGAAAACGGCTTAAATCGTGTCAGCGCAGGGCGTTTAAAAGAAATTGCCGATATCCTCAATGTTCCAGTTTCCTTTTTCTATGCGGATATCTTAACAAAACCACAGCCTCCGTACCCTTATGATGAAATCGCATCAAGCACAGAGGAATATCTGCTTTTAAAAAAATTTAGAGTTCTTACCACGATAAAACAAAGAGCCATTTTACAGCTGATCTCTGATTAAAATGCAAGCTAACATCACACGATAGCGCACACCACGCTCTATCCCATGAGGCACTATAATAAACTCCGTATTCACATGCTCTCAATTAAAAATACCTCATGTTTACGGAACTTATATTATTGCCACCAATTATATCTTTGCCATCAATGATGATATTTTACAATAAAACGGGATAAATTCTCTAAAAAATCCCAAAAAAATTTTGTGTAAATTTTTAAAAAGCTTGCGTCTGAGCACTTTTTATGGTCTTGCAAAGAGCTGAAAAGCAAAAATACATAAAGGTCCTTTTGTTCTTTTTTTGCAATGCCCATGAGCAAAGAAAATGAAGGGCATACAAGGATTATGGAGAGAGCAGCAAGGTTAACAAGGGGATTTGAACCCAAAAATAACAAAAGAGCTTAACTGTTAAAAGGTAGCAAAGAAAAGCGATATAAGAACAACAGAAGAGCTCTTTTTGCAAAAATGGAATTGGATAGAAACAATGAAAATTAATGGCAATGAAATTCGTCCTGGTAATGTGATCGAGCATCAAGGAAGCTTGTGGGTTGCGGTGAAATGTAATGCTGTTAAACCAGGAAAAGGTGGTGCATTTAATCAAGTTGAAATGAAAAATTTAATTGATGGTACAAAACTCAATGAGCGATTTCGCGCTGCTGAGACAGTTGAACGCGTGCGCCTTGAACAAAAGGATTTCACATTTCTTTATCAACAAGGGGATGCTTTGGTCTTTATGGATTCAGAATCTTATGAACAACTTGAACTCCAAAAGGATTTTGTTGGTGAACGTGCCGCTTTTCTCCAAGATGGGATGACTGTCACAGTTGAACTTTATCAAGAAAAGCCTATCGGCATCTCACTTCCTGATCAGGTTGCTGTCACGATTGCTGAAGCCGATCCTGCACTTAAAGGACAAACAGTTACAGCTTCTTATAAACCCGCCATTCTTGAAAATGGGATTCGGATTCTTGTTCCTCCCTTTATGAATGCTGGTGAACGTATCATTGTAGACACCAACGAGTTGATTTATTTGCGTCGCGCAAATGAAAAAGATAAATAAAGGAATAAAAAATGGCCCATTCTGCAGTCATGAATGTCATGGTGCAAGCTGCAATGAAAGCAGGACGCTCGCTCGTGCGTGATTACGGTGAAGTGCAAAATTTGCAAGTGTCTTTAAAAGGGCCAGCAGATTACGTCAGCCAAGCAGATCGAAAAGCTGAAAAAATTATTTTCAATGAACTAAGCAAAGCACGCCCCAAATTTGGTTTTCTGATGGAAGAGTCTGAGGAAATCATTGGCGAAGATTCACAACATCGTTTTATTGTTGATCCTTTAGATGGTACTACAAATTTTCTCCATGGCATTCCTTTTTTTGCTGTTTCCATTGCTTTAGAAAGCCAAGGAAAAATCGTTGCTGGTGTCATTTACAATCCTGTGAGTGATGAACTTTTCACCGCAGAACGCGGGTGTGGTGCTTTTTTTAACGACCGGCGCTGTCGCGTTTCTGCACGGCGCAGACTAGAAGATTGTGTCATTGCCACGGGAATGCCTCATTTTGGTCGACCAGGTCATGGAACCTATCTTATTGAATTACGTAATGTGATGATGGAAGTTGCTGGACTGCGCCGTTTTGGTGCTGCTTCTCTTGATTTAGCTTATGTTGCTTCTGGCCGAACCGATGGCTTTTGGGAAGACAATCTACAAATTTGGGATATGGCTGCTGGAATATTGATGGTTCGTGAAGCCGGAGGTTTTATCACCGATAAAGAAGGTGGTGATGATATATTCCGCAAAAAAAATATCATTGCCGGCAATGAACATATTCGCCTAAAATTAGAAAAAACCCTCAAAAAAGGCATTTAAGCCTCAAAAAAAATCCAGAAGATTACCTCAGCCAAGCAGAACGAAAAGCTGAAAAAATTATTTTCAATGAATGAAGCAAAGAACGCCCCAAATTTGGTTTTCTGATGGAAGAGTCTGAGGAAATCATTGGCGAAGATTCACAACATCGTTTTATTGTTGATCCTTTAGATGGTACTACAAATTTTCTCCATGGCATTCCTTTTTTTGCTGTTTCCATTGCTTTAGAAAGCCAAGGAAAAATCGTTGCTGGTGTCATTTACAATCCTGTGAGTGATGAACTTTTCACCGCAGAACGCGGGTGTGGTGCTTTTTTTAACGACCGGCGCTGTCGCGTTTCTGCACGGCGCAGACTAGAAGATTGTGTCATTGCCACGGGAATGCCTCATTTTGGTCGACCAGGTCATGGAACCTATCTTATTGAATTACGTAATGTGATGATGGAAGTTGCTGGACTGCGCCGTTTTGGTGCTGCTTCTCTTGATTTAGCTTATGTTGCTTCTGGCCGAACCGATGGCTTTTGGGAAGACAATCTACAAATTTGGGATATGGCTGCTGGAATATTAATGGTTCGCAAAACCGGTGGTTTTGTCACCGATAAAGAAGGCGGTAGCGATATATTCCGCAAAAAAATATCATCGCTGGCAATGAACACATTCGCATTAAACTATAAAAAATCTCAAAAAAGGTATTTAACTCTTACAGTTTTTTACAAAACCCTTAGAACCTTAAACAAACACATGAAGAAAGAGTTTTTAATTTTCTTTACAGAAAACGATAGAAACTCGCGAATGAGATAGTGACAAAAAACATCACTACGAACAAAAAATGTACTTGCTATAAGCCCCCACAAAAGCAATCCCCAATAGCTTACCTTATTGACGTTTCTGTTATTCAAATTCGCCTCCAAACAAGCTGCAAAAGGCAATAAACAAAAAAACATCATAATCAAACGCCCCAAAAAGCAATTATTGCACCTGAGGCAAAAGCCTCTCCTACTTCTCTTGAGAGATCACTCTTACACTGCGCGCAAAAAAATTGACTCTAGAAGAGCCCACTCTCTCCTTTTTGGTAAGAGCTGCTGTACATTACTCTCACTGCTTATCAATATGTTTCACCACCGCGTGTGATAACAGAGGTTTCAGTAAATTCACCGATTCATACAATTGTTATCAGCTTCTTCTTTTCAGCATTATTCTAAAGTATGTATCAAATAGGCATGGGATTTATAAAAATGCACATTTTTGTTCTCGAGAATTGCTTCTTGAAATTCGCTCACGAACTGTTCTTGATCTTTTTTGATAGCTTCTTCCAGTGCATTTACCTTTTCATCACCAAAAATGATTTTTAATTTTTCTTTTGAATTTCCTATTTTGACAAGCATTTTCCAAAAGATCCATTGATTATCACATTTCTTACTTGACCACTTCATCCATTCTATGACTCCTAATTTATAGGCTTTTTCATATGTTGGAGTCTCTTTAGCAATACGCAATCCCTTTTTCTTTTCTTTATCTTTCTCTCTACAAACATCAATGTCATTTCTAACCGTGGAGTAACGACAATCCTTATCAAAGGCCATATATCCTTCTTTTACCGTATCAATAAGCTGCTTATAGTAAATAAAAGTTTTTCTTGCCGCTTTATAAGCACTGGAAATATCATACAATAATGCTAGAAGCTCTCTTTTACGAATGCATAGTAATTTAGCATCTCTAGGCAGACTAAGATACCAACAAGACAGTATCTCTTCTAGCGTTTCATATTCTGTATATTTAGGTATATCTTCATAATAAATTTCCAAAGACTTTAACTCTTCATAGTATCCTGAAGCCTTTTTTTGTAGTTGCTGTTCATATTCAGCCGTAATCATATCATCAACCATATATAAACACCAATGAAGCGACAACATTGTATGTTTATATCGTTTTTTTTTCGTAAGAGGATCTACAAACTTTTGCAAAGTGATCCTATTCTTTCTCATCAATCGCACTGCTTTGAGATAAGTTTCCTTAAAAGTGATTATGAACGCATTTATTTTTTTGATATGTTCATCAGTCAGTTCTTTTGTCAGCGCCTTTTCATACAAAAACCACGCTTCTCCATATCCTTGCATACAAATATCTTTTACCATCAAAGGCCATTGTCCGCTCGATTCAGAAGATAGCCAATGTTCAGGATTTTTTATCTCCAGTAAATCTCTTTCCCAATGCTTTGCTTCTTCATCCCATTGTTTAATCCATTTTGGCGATATTTTTTGAGTTTTTTTAACAAGCCTTTGTTCCCATTGTGCAATAATATCGTGGTATATCGCGCACTCTCGATCTTTTAGCTGCAGTAATTTCTCAAACTGTTCAAGTTGTTCAATTAATTGCTTTTTCTGATAATTTGCTAACCAAAGACTATAGATTATGCTCCCTATTATAACTATTCCTACTATAACTATGAAAGTATCCTGATCATTCATTCTTGCCTTCTTTTATTCTCACCAACATTTAACGCAGCTCTTTTATTGATCCCTCGATATTGTATCAATATGTGTATATCTGATTTGAAAATCACTACATATTATATTTTAATAAAAACAATACACAAAATATAGATATTTTTATTGGTAAAATAAAACAATTTGTATTTAATTGTATTACTCTTATGCTTTATGCACTTTAAAGAAGAGCTTTATAATTCTTAAAATGCACTCCCACAATATTGGTTCAAAGTACTCAAACGCCTAACACAGCAAAACATGGCTGCGTGCTCACCTTGTTTTGTAAAATTGATAAAAAGTGTCTCTCTGCTCATTTATCAGCTCTTTTTTAGTAAATCGGCATCATCATACACTTTCCTAACCCCTAATGTTACTACAGCCCATAAAACTTGAGACGCTTCATGAAGAGGACTTATTCTTTCTAAAGTGTTTACTTCACGCAATCTTCCCTGCTTGGTATATGCAAGAGACATGGTTTTAACTGATTTAACATAACCAAATTTGAAATAAGAAAATCCTATGGTATTCATGATCTCTCATGAAAAACAATGCGTTATCATTATAAATCAACGTGACAGTGTTGTTATGAAGAGAACTCCTTGCTCATCTTAATAGTCCATAACGATTTAACTGGGTATTATTTTATATTCTGTACACAGATGAAGTATTTTTATAAAAATGCTTCATCTTGCGCAGAAAAAAGAACAGCCCGTTAAAAAAGAAAAGCATCTCAATGCTTGCCTTTCTTTCTTCCATGAGAGTTTCAAATTGATAAGCCTATCTGAAAAGAGTGCTGTTTATGCCCTTAAAGATACTGCTCTTGTATCAAGATCACTTACTCAGATGAAAATTGCAGTTGAGCCAAATGCGCATAAACATTATTTTTTATAATGAGTTGTGTGTTCCTTCTTCCACAAAGGCGCCTTTATTCATCACGAGAATACGATCAGCTTTTAAAATTGTTGCAAAACAATGGGAAATGACCAAGGTTGTACGATTTTGCATCAATCCTTCTAAGGCATTTTGCACCAACTTTTCACTGTTTTCATCCAAAGCAGATGTTGTTTCATCAAGTAGTAATACTTTGATTTATAATAATAATTCATTGTCTTGTATGTTGAATGAGAATCCCGAATACCGTAGGATTCTCTCATTTCAAATCGGTTCCATGGTGAATCAATCAAAACTATGTTTCTTGCACGTACCAAGCGGGGAGAGCCCGCGTGAATAAAAAACTATTAAGAAAAGATTTAAAATGCCTCTCATGAATCGTCTCAAGTGCTAAGGGCTGTAGCAACATCCACGAGTTGGCAAATATAATGATGCTGCTGGCTTGCTTTTTCATAAGCGTAAATATGCAGGTGCACAATAGCTTTACCGTTATAGCATTCATAGACGCCGTCGCGAAATGGACTTGGATGCTCTTTGAGAGATGTATCTTTAAAATAAGCCCGTGAAACTGCAACAAAATGGCGTTCTGTTTTCCGTGAGGAACAAAATTCCATTAAAGAACGGAATAAACAAGTGTGCGGCAATAAGCGATCTCCATTATTTAAAAGATATTGCTCTGAGCTGGCAAAGTGTGTGATGGTGCAGGCTTGCAGTTAAGAGGGCTGTATTTCTTAAAATCGCCTATGCAATACCAATGCGTTGTTTTTGCCCTCCAGAAAGCATGGTACTGCGTTCTCCTCCTTGCGTATCAAAGACGTTTGGTAAAGCTTGAATAAATTCAAATGCATTGGCAGCTTTAAAAGCGGCAAAAATTTCCTCTCCATGGGTATGTTCAGTTCTAAAAAAGAAGAAAAGTTTGCAATTATTTTATCTGAGATTTTTATACGCTATGAGAAGGGGTGTATGCGTGTATTTCAAAATGATTTTTGAATTTAAAAAACGCAACCACAATGATTTATAAGGGTTTAAGACCCATCTGTTTATGTCGGATGCGTTTTTGAATTAATATTTAAAGTGCACTCTTTGACAGGATAAAAAAACCATCGTTTGCAATCGTTTTGTTTAAAATTTTTGTACCCCATAAGAAGGAGGCTTTTACATGCCAATATTACCAAAACGATTTTTGAACTTAGAAAGACGACCACCACGGTCTACAAGTGTTTGGGAGCCACCTGTCCATGCTGGATGCGTTCTTGGGTCAATATCTAGATTAAGGGTATCACCTTCTTTTCCCCAAGTGGAACGCGTCGTATACTGGGTTCCATCCGTCATTACAACGGTAATTTTGTGATAGTTGGGATGAATATTCGCTTTCATGCGTCAAACCTTTTGCGTTTATAGAATGAAAGAACACTTACTCGTTTTTTTAAGTGCGCTTCCTTTGTCTTTTTGATACACTGATTTAAAGTATTTATTCCTATAGCCGAGCACGCATCAAAAAACAAGTGTTCAAGATACATCATTGTATCAAGTGCTATAAATCATTTAATAGAGTGAGCGAAATTTTATAATGTTACATTATCATTCAGAAAAATCTACGAAATCTTCCCATAAAAAATCTTCATTCTCTTCGCTTGCAATTTTTGTTCCTTATCTTTTGCGCTATCGTTGGTTGTTTATCTTTGCTTTTCTAGCGTTATCTGTTGCTGCTCTTGTCACATTAGCTTTGCCTGTGGCTATCCGCCAAATGTTTGATCATGGGTTTTCTACTTCAAGCCATGGACATATCAATTTTTACTTTGGAATTTTGTTTATCTTAGCCTTGTTTCTCGCTTTTGCTTCAGCAGCCCGTTATTACTGTGTTATCACCTTAGGAGAACGGATTGTTGCCGATTTACGGCGTGATGTGTTTGTCCATATTATGAAACTCTCTCCTGCTTTTTTTGATCGGTCACATTCAGGAGAGATTGTTTCAAGGCTTCTAACCGATACCACACAAATAAAATTAGCTGTGGGCTCTACCGCCTCTACCGCTTTGCGTCAGCTGATTATCGTGATCGGAGCCGTCGTGATGATGGTGATCACCAATGCTAAATTATCTTTGCTGGTTCTGGCTGCTATTCCTATTGTGGCCATTCCCTTGGTGGTCTTTGGACGTAAAGTTCGCTCTCGTACCCGCGCGGCGCAAGATCGTCTCGCAGATGCTAATGCTGTCGCTACAGAGCAGGTAAGTGCTATTCGCACTGTGCAAGCTTTTACCGCTGAAAAACTCGTTACAATACGTTTTTCACAATTGATAGAACGTGCTTTTCAAACAGCACGTGCTTCTGTGATCTTGCGCTCCTTTTTTACGGGGTTTGCAATTTTTTTGGTTTTTAGCAGTGTGGTTGCTGTTTTATGGATCGGATCGCGCGATGTTTTGAATGGAACGATGACAGGAGGGACATTAGGGCAATTTGTCCTTTATGCGGTTTTTGGAGCTTCTACTTTTGCGCAATTATCGGAATTGGGAGCAGAATTAATCCAAGCAGCAGGTGCTGCTGAGCGGCTTGCCGAATTGTTACAAGAACAACCTACTATTGTAGCACCTAAAAATCCTTTATCATTGGCGCAACCTGTTCGAGGTGAACTTGTTTTTGATCAAGTTGATTTTACCTATCCTTCTAGACCACAAGAGAAGGTTTTACGCTCGCTTTCATTTTCTGTAAAAGCAGGCGAAACGGTTGCTTTTGTTGGGGCTTCTGGAGCAGGAAAAAGCAGCATTTTTTCTTTGATCCTTCGTTTTTATGATCCAATAAGTGGAACAATTCGGTTGGATGGCATGGAAATTAATCGCCTTTCTTTACAAGATTTACGCAGTGCAATTTCCTATGTTCCACAAGATGTTGCTATTTTTGATGGAACATTGCGTGATAATATTATTTTTGGAACTGAAAATACCCATGAAGAGGAAATCCTTGCTGCTGCTAAAGCGGCTAATGCACTTGAATTTATTCAAGCTTTACCAGATGGCTTGGATACGCAAGTAGGAGAACGCGGTACCATGCTTTCTGGGGGGCAAAAACAACGCATTGGTATTGCGCGGGCAATTTTAAGAAATGCACCTCTCTTGCTGCTTGATGAAGCAACATCGGCTTTGGATGCAAACAGTGAAAAGTTGGTGCAAGACGCTTTAGAAGGATTGATGCAAAACCGCACAACATTGGTCATTGCGCATCGTTTGGCAACAATTTTAAAAGCAGATCGCATTCTTGTTATGGATAAAGGCGCCCTTGTGGAAGAAGGAACGCATGCCGAGCTTGTGGCAAAAAATGGCGTTTATGCCTATCTCGCAAAATTGCAATTTTCACCTGAGTGAGTGATCTTGATACAAGAGCAGTACTTGGGCAGCAGTACTTGGGCGTGAATACCGCGCTTTACAGGCAGAGGATTATTAATTTAAGGGCTCATGGAAAAAAGAGGGATAAGAATTAAGATGAAAAAGAGGAGCAAGAATTGAGGCAGTTTCTTTTTGAATTACAGGTTGTTCTTTTTTCTGCATAAGGTAGATCATTTTTATAAAAACGCTTCTATGTACAGAATATAAAACGATGCCAAGTTAATCTCTATGATTAAGGTGTGCAAAGAACTCTCTTCATAATAGAGCCGTCAGGTTGTTTATTATAAAGATAATTCATTATTTTTCGTGAGAAATCCTAATACCATAGGATTTTCTCATGTCAAACCCTCATAGTGAATCAAACAAAATCTTTTGCTTGCACATCACAAGCAGAGTTGGCGTGTGAAGTGAAACGGTACAAGAAAGGAGCAAAAGCCTCTCTTACCCCTTTAAGTTCCAAGAGCTGTCAAAACATTGGGGCGCTGAAAGAGTATACGCTGGCAAAGAGTATACTGGTGCTCGCTTGCTTGAGGCCCTTATGCGGCTCACACTTGATAGGCTCTAGGGACACAAGCTCTACCCTAAAGACTAACCACACTCTTTAAAAAAAATTAATATGAAAAATTTTTCATGCCCTCTATCTCAGCGCTCTAAACAATAGTGTTTACCGAAAATCATGACAAACTGTAATTTATAAATACGCTTCTCATCTGTAAAAGTATCCTTTTATTCTCTTTTAAAAAACGAACATTTTTTGAACATTGTTTGCAGATTCTTATTATTGAAAAAGAGCAAAGATTTTTTTAGCGTTTTTGGGTGTCTCTATAATTTTTGTGTGAGTGCGTATGAGCAACAGCTTTTGTAATAAACCCGCTTTTGGCAAAATTGTAAAATTTTATCAAATTTATTGTTTGTAAATATCACCACGACCACTGTCTTTTCTTGAAGACATGCAACCTAAAAACACTTTCTCTTTGCTCATAAATCGTCTCTCCAACTCTCTCTTCCAATCATAGCCTATAAAAGTAAGGATAGAGTGCTTTGATTGAACACCATCTTCTCACCCCTTCCAAGCCCCCATATATTTTACAGCTCTCAATTTTATAGCACCCCCTGTCGTGCTTTAAGAAGGCATTTTAACGATGATAGGAACGTGTACAAAAGTATCTAGAGCAATATCTTTTAAATAATGGAGATTGCTTATTGCTTCACACTTTTGTTTATTCCGTTTTTTAATGGGATTTTGTTCCTCACGGAAAACAGAACGCCCTTTTGTTGCAGTTTCATGGGCTTGTTTTAAAGATATATCTCTCAAAGAGCACCCAAGTCCATTTCGCGACGGCGTCCATGAATGCTATAACAGTAAAGCTATTGAGCACCTTCATCTTTACGTTTGTGAAGAAGCAAGACGGCACCATCACACTCTTTGCTAGCTCAGAGCAATATCTTTTAAATAATGGAGATTGCTCATTGCTTCACACTTTTGTTTATTCCGTTTTTTAATGGGATTTTGTTCCTCACGGAAAACAGGAAGCCCTTTTGTTGCAGTTTCATGGGCTTGTTTTAAAGATATATCTCTCAAAGAGCACCCAAGCTTATTTCGCGACGGCGTCCATGAATGCTATAACGGTAAAGCTATTGAGCACCTTCATCTTTACGTTTGTGAAGAAGCAAGACGGCACCATCACACTCTTTGCTAGCTCGTGGATGTTGCGACAACATTTGGCACTAGAGAGGGGGCATAGGAGGCATTTATAGTCTCCTTTCTTCTATATTTTTACCCACACGCTAGCCCCGCTTGTGATGTGCAAGGGAATAGTTTTGATTGATCCAAGATAAACAGATTTGAAATGAGAAAACCTTACGTTATTCGGGCGACTAATTCAATATAAATAATGCTAAATTATCATTATAAATCAATATATTGTACAAATATGATATATCTTTAGAGTCTTTATGTTTTAAAGCTTGCACGAAATCATAATTTTTTTGTATAGCGAGCCAAGTGTGTGCAAAATACACACCCCTAACCATTTCAAATCATTCAGCTGTTTCAGTAACAGATAAGCCAAGTTCTACGATTATATCTTCAATCACAAATTCACCGAAGTGCAGAGGATTTTCATCATTTTTTAGCACTCACTCTTCAGTGATCCTCTAGATAATTAACTCATTCGGCATCTATACCAGCAAAGCGAAATATTACATGCTAATTTTCCTTTACATTCATTAACCAAGAACCCTCAAAATGACCTTTTAGCGGATAGAGCCAAAAGGATGAGTCATTCAAAAATCATTTGGTGATATAACTATATCAAGAGCACCGAGAATATGTCTTAGTTTCTAAGGATAGGCGATTTACTCCCTTTTATCGTATCAGTCTTGTAGAAGGCTTTAAGTCTTTTATGTTTAAATCAAAAAATCATAATTGGATTATATTGCATAAAGATGCTTTTTTTCATTTAACACACGATAAGGTACCTTTTAGGGCTCATAAGAAGTTTTCCCCTTATATCATGATTTCAGAGCTGCATGAGAAGAATAAAAGATGATGTGGCTTAATAAGAGAGTTTGTTCATAAGTCGTTTGGGTGTCTTAAGGTCAAGGATGCCGTTAGGCGGCCTCTGTAAGGTTTTCCTTGAGCTTGAGAACAAAGGCTTGTTAGTCCTTCGTTAAACGCGGGTTTGATGTTATGATTTTGGAGAGCGATTATGAAGAATTTGAGAGGCAGACAGCCTCTCATTTTTTATTTATACACAAACGAAGGGCGCTTTTTTTATTCAGGGAGAATAAGAACATACCCAGGAGGTGCTAAACGGAATAAGAGAGCGTCGTAACCCCACGCAGCAGACATGCATACAACAGAAAAAACGCCTTCAAAAATTGTTAAGAATAATGCGTACGATATAGCGGCTTCATTTGCTGCTTCGCGGCGTTCTATGAGGTATCCGAAAAAAAACAAAAAGCACCGCTAATCCACTCGCACCCGCAAAGAAGCTTAGTATGGCATGAATCGGTCCACGAAGACGGAATAGGATAAGAAAAATTATGAAAATAAATACTGTAAAGATCCCTTCGAATACCTCACGCACCATATTGCACAATTTTCTCATCATAATTGCAGAAACGCTCTGTTCTGCGTATCGATTTTTTCTTTTGATGCTTATATTCTTAGAAGATATACTGTCATTCTTAGAAGATATGCCGTCCACAATTCCCCCCATTTTTAAGCAAAAACGCTATAAACTTAATCGCTTATAATTATATCATCACAAAAGACAGGAAAAATTTATTCATTTTAACGAAAAAATAGGTGTTTTATTGAGGGGCAAATCTATTTTCTTTTGCAAGAGTTTTCAATCTGTTCGTCAATAGAAAGTCTACCCCCATTGAACAGGAAACTATCCTGATGCACAAAAATTTCATAAGCTGTATGTCTAATCAATTCAGAAATCGTAATTCTTCAATCTACCAGCTTATCCACCTTTGCAACTACACTCAAATGGATTCTGCTGATGATAAGTAATGATAACATGAAAAAACATCACACTATCAAACTCTTCAATACAGTATTTGCTTTATGATTTTCACTCAAAAAGCAAGTGCCTACTTCATGAACGACAACACACTAAGATGCTGCGCATTCACAAATTTTCTAGCATTATCTTCCCTTCCTACAACCCTCCCGCAATCTTATCTCTCAGATAGCACCCATTAAAGACTTTTAAAATATCCAAGAAGAAAATTTTCTGAGAAAGCTTTCAAGCCTAAAATGCCCCCGCCATTTTATCCATGGTGAGGGCATCCCAAATCACGTAGAAACATGCAAAATCTCCCCGCATTTAAGAACAGAGCTTGTGCTTCAAATGCTCGCTTTTTCTTGCTCTTTTGTCCATTGGCCTAAAGCCGCAAGATGGTTCATCCGAGCACGATGACTAAAGGCTTTCTGTGCAACAGCAATATTTTCATCTTTTCCAGCCCATGCTTTTAAGGCTGCTGCTTGCAATGCGCGTCCATAGGAAAAGGTCAATTTCCAAGGCAATGAGCCTAAAGAATTCATGGCAGATAAATGCGCTGTTGCTTCCTGATCGGACTGTCCTCCAGAAAGAAAAGCAATTCCTGGAACAGCAGCAGGAACCGTTTGTTTAAGCACCTGGACGGTCTTTTCAGCAACTTCTTCAACACTAGCCTTGCGTGCATCCTTGCCATCAATCACCATATTGGGCTTTAAAATCATCCCCTCCAAAAGAATACGGGCTTCAAACAATTCTTTAAAGACAGCCTGTAAAACAGCGCGTGTCACCTCAAAGCAACGCGTAATGGAATGCCCACACGACGGTCCATCCATTAACACTTCCGGTTCAACAATGGGCACAATATTCAACTCCTGACACAAAGCAGCATAGCGTGCGAGAGCTTGTGCATTTTGGTTGATGGCCCCTCTTGTTGGCAAAGTATCGGCATTAATAGCAATTACCGCCCGCCATTTAGCAAAACGTGCTCCCAAAGCATAATAGTCTTTTAGCCGCTCACGAAGACCATCCAACCCTTCGGTAATTGTCTCTTGGGGAAAAGCAGCCAATGGTTTGGCTCCCGTATCAACTTTAATGCCTGGTAATGCCCCCGTTTCACGAATAAGATCTGTCAACATTTGTCCAGTTGATGCTTTTTGTCGAATGGTTTCATCAAATAAAATGACTCCAGAAATGGCATTTTCCATAGCTTCTTTTGCACTAAAAAGCATTTCACGATAAGCACGGCGACTATCTTCATGAGATTCAACACCAATGCTTTCAAAACGCTTGCCAATGGTTGCCGTACTTTCATCTGCTGCTAAAATACCTTTACCTGCATACACCAAAGAAAGTGCAATATCTTCAAGCCGTTCGTTCATAAAAAAATCCTCTTTATTTTGTCTTTAAATTTTCCAAAAGTGCGCACCACGCGCGATATACTCTACATAACAACACAGTTCTTTTTTTAGCTGCTCTTTAAATAGACATTTAAGCTTGCATAAGGGCAAAAATGCCAGGTAAAATCTTACCTTCCATCCATTCCAAAAAAGCTCCTCCAGCAGTCGAGAGATAAGTAAAATCATTGGCAACACCAGCATGATTAAGGGCAAAAACCGTATCGCCCCCTCCCGCAATTGAAACCAATTTCCCTTTTTGACTACGTTCTGCTGCATGGCGTGCCACGGCAATTGTTCCCTTATCAAAAGGAGGCATCTCAAAAACACCAAGGGGACCATTCCACACGAGGGTAGCAGCTTCATCAATTGCAGCATTGATATGCACAATAGAACGTGTACCAATATCCAATATCATGCCATCTTGTGGAATATCTTCAATATCATAGAGACGATGTGGTGCATTTTTTTCAAAGCGAAAGCCAACAACAGCATCTACCGGAAGCAGAAGCTTACATTGACACTCTTGCGCTTTTTTAATGATTTTTTTAATCGTTTCCATCAATGTATGTTCACAGAGTGATTTTCCAACATGAACACCTTGCGCCGCTAAAAAACTGTTGGCCATGCCCCCACCAATAACCAAGGAGTCGACTTTTTCCACCAAATGATTGAGCACAAAAAGCTTACTAGAAACCTTGGCACCTCCCACAAGGGCAATTACAGGACGTGTTGGATTGCCCAATCCTTTTTCTAATGCCTGCAACTCTCCTTGCAAAGAACGCCCCGCATAGGAAGGCAACAAATGTGTTATGCCTTCTACCGAAGCATGGGCACGATGAGAAACTGAAAAAGCATCATTAACATAGAGATCGCCATTATGGGCTAAAGCCTCAGCAAAAGAACAATCGTTTTTTTCTTCCCCTGAATGAAAACGAACATTTTCAAGCAGTAAAACACTCCCATTTTGTAATGCTTCAACAGCTATCTGTGCTACTGTACCGATACAATCAGGAGCAAAAGCAACCGGCTGATTAATGATCTTTTCCAATACTTGTACAACAGGACGGAGTGAAAATTCTGGCTCTACCTTTCCTTTAGGGCGACCACAATGAGAAAGCAGAATAAGTTTAGCACCACGCTTTTGTAGCTCAACGAGTGTTTCTTTATGTCGTACAAGACGTGTCTCGTCACAAACTTTGCCCAGTGCCATAGGAACATTAAAATCCACGCGCACAAGAACACGTTTTCCAGTGACATCAACATCATCAAGTGTGTGAAAACCCATCACTTTTTCCTCTTTATTTTCCATGTGTTTTACATAAAAATGTATCTGCCTAACTTTACTCTCACTTAATGCTTCTCTGTTTTTAAACGCTTCTCTGCTTTTACATGAAAAGGATCTGCTTTTTTTGTTTTTTTCAAACTTTGTCTCGTTTAAATCGCATTCTTTTGAATTCTGTTTTCTCTTGTATTTTTTAAAATCATGTATGTTATTAAAATAAACTGCACCATTCATTTCTCAACAGCGTCTTCTCTTCAACACACGAGACAATCATCTTTATCTCCTTTTTTAAAGAATGTGCCTTAACTTTTACAAAAACGAGACTTTTTCTTATTCTTATAAGAAAAGGACCCGAAGGTCCTTTTTTCTAAATTGTTTGAGCAAAAGCTACAGCCGTATCACTCATACGGTTAGAAAAGCCCCATTCATTATCATACCAAACCAGAACACGACAGAGCTGACCATCAATTACTTTGGTTTGATCATTGTGGAAAATCGCTGAATGAGGATTATGATTAAAATCACAACTCACAAGTTTTTCTTCTGTCGTGTCTAAAATTCCCTTCAGAGGACCTCGTGCAGCCGTAGTCATAGCTGTGTTAATTTCTTCAATTGTTGTGGAACGCTTAGCGGTAAATGTTAAATCAACTACAGAAACATTAGGGGTTGGAACACGAATCGACACACCGTCAAGCAGTCCCTTTAATTCTGGCAAAACCAATCCTACAGCTTTCGCTGCTCCTGTTGAGGTAGGAATCATAGAAAGAGCTGCCGCACGTGCACGATAAAGGTCACGATGCATTGTATCCAATACAGGTTGATCACCTGTATAAGAATGAATGGTTGTCATGAAGCCCTTTTCAATGCCCACTGTGTTATGCAAAACGTGGGCAACAGGCGCCAAACAATTGGTGGTACAAGAAGCATTTGAAACAACGCGATGCTCTTTGCTTAAAGATTGATGATTAACCCCATAGACAACCGTAAGATCTGCTCCTTCAGAAGGCGCAGAAACAAGAACACGCTTTGCTCCCGCATCTAAATGAGCACTCGCTTTATCACGCGCCGTAAAAATGCCTGTACATTCTAAAGCAATATCGATATCCAAATCTTTCCAAGGCAATTGTGCAGGATCACGTTGTGCGCATACCTTGATTAATCCACCCCCTACATCAATGGCATCCCCCACCACCTCAACAGTTCCAGGGAAGCGCCCATGAACTGAATCATAGCGCAACAAATGGGCATTTGTTTCCACAGATCCTAAATCATTAATTGCAACCACTTTAATATCTTGTCGTCCACTTTCTACAAGCGCACGTAAAATATTGCGTCCAATACGACCAAACCCATTAATTGCAACACGAACCGTCATTTCACATGTTTCCTCATCAATTTTTAAAAGCACACCATTTAAAACACAATAAATAGGTATTTCATCAATCCCAAATCATTAATTCCTATAACGTCAATATCTTGATTAATCACTTACTTATCCACAATAATGCACAAGATCATCCACAACACTGTACAGTATAGACGCCCTACGACCAAACCAACTCATGACAACACAAGTTGTCATTTTGTCTTTTCCTCTTTGATCTTTCCAAGCTCTTTTTCTGCGATTGCCACGACATTTTCACATGTAATATTAAAATGTGCATAAAGGGCATCAATCGTTCCACTTGCCCCAAAGCTATCCATGCCAATAAAGATACCATCACAGCCGATAAAAAGTTCCCATCCTTGGGCGACGGCAGCTTCAATAGCAATTTTAATCGGTGCCTCTCCAATGAGAGCACGCTGATAGGAGCAAGATTGTTGAGAAAATAGTTCAAAACAAGGAACAGAAATCACACGCGTTGGGATATTTTTTTCTTCTAAAACCGCATGTGCTTGTACCGCAATTTGCAATTCTGAACCGGAAGCAAATAAAGTCACTTGCGCTTCATCACTGGCCGTTAATAATTCATAAGCACCAAGCATACAGAGATTTTCTTCTTCATACTCTTGACGCAAAAGCGGTAGATTTTGTCGACTCAAAGCCAAGGTAGAAGGTGTTCCGCGTGCTTTCAAAGCCAATTGCCAACACTCGACTGTCTCCATGGCATCAGCAGGGCGAAATACAAGATGATTAGGCATGGCGCGCAGGCAAGCCAAATGCTCCACAGGTTGATGTGTAGGACCATCCTCACCAAGACCAATAGAATCATGGGTCATGACATAAATTACCCGCAACCCCATAAGAGAAGACAAACGCATAGCGGGACGCATATAGTCAGAAAAGCATAAAAATGTTCCCCCATAAGGAATAAAGCCCCCATGAAGAGCAAGCCCATTCATTATAGCACCCATTGCGTGTTCGCGAATACCATAATGGAGATAGCGCCCTGAAAAATCATCGGCAGAGATACTTTTCATTTGGCTGCTTTTTGTGTTATTGGACCCCGTTAGATCGGCAGAACCACCAATGGTTTCCGTAATGACTTCATTGATCACTTCCAGAGCCATTTCCGAAGCTTTACGCGTAGCAACAATAGGGCGCTCTTCAACGAGTTTCTGTTTATAAGCATCGATAGCGCTATCAAATCCCCCCACAAGATCACCACGCATCAATCTTTCAAACTCCACCCGTTCTGATACAGGGAGATCAGCCAATTTTGCTTCCCACTTTTGCCGTTTTTTAGCGGCATTAAGCCCCGCTAAGCGCCAACTATCGAGAATATCGGCTGGAATAACGAAAGGCTCTGCCTCCCAGCCTAAAGCGATACGGGTTTCAGCAATTTCTCGTGCTCCCAAAGGGGCTCCATGAACTTTATTGGTTCCAGCCTTATTCGGTGCTCCAAAGCCAATGGTTGTTTTACAGGCAATTAACGTTGGTTTATCACTTTCGCGTGCTGCTTCAATGGCGCTTGCAATTGCGCCTTGATCATGGCCATCCACTTTGTGTGTATTCCAACCGCACGCTTTAAAACGCGCAATCTGATCTGTACTGTCAGCAAGAGAAATCTCTCCATCGATAGAAATATTATTATCGTCCCACAACACAATAAGCTTGTTGAGTTTCAAATGACCAGCAAGGGAAATTGCTTCTTGAGAAATCCCTTCCATAAGGCAACCATCACCCACCAACACGTAAGTGTAATGGTTGATAAGATCACCAAAACGGGCATTTTGCAAACGTTCCCCAAGCGCCATCCCCACGGCATTCGCTAACCCTTGTCCGAGAGGACCAGTGGTTGTTTCGATTCCCGCCACATGCCCATATTCTGGATGTCCAGCAAGTTTTGCCCCTAATTGGCGAAAATTTTTGAGATCTTCAATGCCAATATCTTCATAACCAGAAAGATACAGCAGAGCATAAAGCAACATAGACCCATGTCCTGCTGATAACACAAAACGATCACGGTTAGGCCAACGAGGTTTTTGGGGGTCATGAGCAAGGAATTTCGTATAAAGAATCGTAGCAATATCGGCTGCCCCCATTGGCAAGCCCGGATGACCAGAATTTGCTTTTTCAATCGCATCAATAGCAAGAAAACGGATAGCATTGGCCATCTGATTTTGTTGTGGGTTGTTTTTCATAAACGATAAACCATTTCGTTAAGTACGTTATTCTGTTGCTTTTTCCGTATTCTCTTTAAAAATTCCTGAGAAATACTATTTTCTAATCTTCAGCGTGAGACTTCTTGCCGCTACTTTGATCACATTTAAATAACATTCCCCTCACGCATCCTGTATATTCATGTCATTTATGCCAATATACTCAAAAAATCCAGCTTTTAATTCATATCTATCCCCTGCTTTGCTTGCTAAAATATCCTATATCCTTAAAAATAAAATGCACGCAATACAAAAGTGTAAGTGATTCGTTTTTGCATAACGCATTGATAAAGGATATAATTACCCAAAGGATAAAAGCAATGAACCAAGAGACTACGGTTCTACAAGATGCTCTAGAACAACTGGAAAAAGCACTCAGAACCTTAGAGATCACCATAATAAATCGCAATGCCGTTATTGATAAAAATAACGAATGGGAAGAAGAAATTCAACGAATGAATGCTGATCGCAGCCATCTTGCCCAAGCGCTTGACAAAGCTGAAGCCCAAATTGAACGCTTAGAGTCCGTAAACAGAGAAGTTTCCAAACGTCTTATTAAAGCAATGGAAACGATTCGTGTCGTCATTGATAGATAAAGGTTTGAATGTATGGAAACTGTTTCCGTTACCATTGATGGTAAAGTTTATCGCATGGCTTGTGACAAAGGGCAAGAACGTCGTCTTATTGCGCTTGCTGCTCAATTAGATCAATATATCACACATTTAAAGAACAATTTTGGTGAAATTGGCGACCATCGTTTATCGGTTATGGCCGGCATAATGATTATCGATGAAATGGAAGAGATAAAACGAGAAAATAAAAAATTACAAGAAGACTACAATGCTCTTTTACGACTCCACAATGAAAGAGATCGTACTATGGGAAAAATTATGCGTGACACCACACAACGTATTGAAAATCTCACCAATCAATTGCTCAAAGATGATCAAAATAGCACACACATTCAAGAACAGGAACAAGAACAGGAAGACTTCTAAACGCACATCAGCGCGTAATAAACCAAAGACTTGACTTGCCTCTCACACCCTACAGAATCAAAACCCTAAAACCCACATCAGTCTGTAAACAGGTTGGATTCTTAATCAAGACTGGTTTTTCTTGGCTTGCACTTCATGTGATTGACATGCATTAAGCGCAACAAACAAGGACTTTCCCGAATATCCAACGCCTCTTAAAAAACGCTTAAACGTTTCAAGGAGGCTTGTATCATTACGCTTCAAATAAAGTTTCTTTATGCCGCGCATCAAGATAATAAGACCAATATCATTCTAAACAATCATAGAAATTACAACAGAAACCAGCAAAGCATCCTTCAAGAATAAACATCTCTATTCCACTTCCCCAAAAGCTCTAGTTCTATCAAAAGTCCTTGTTCCCCTCGATAGCACCAAGCAGATTCATATATAGAGGGATATTTAAAATATATTTTAAATATAACCTTATTCTCTTAGTATCATGGTATAATGCAAAAATTTTCCGTGAAGTGTATCCCATCCATTGAGTCGCATCTTTACACTGATGAATGTACAATCCGGTATCATCTATTTGCTCACTTGCGACGTTTAATCGTTATGGTATGGAAGGTGATAGAGAAGGGGAATTTTTATATTTTACCTGTGATTTATAGGTTGCTTTCTTGTGATGTGTGAATGTTTTTGATTGATTTCGTTTGTGCTCTTTAAAGCTGCTGTTTGTTATATGTATAATGTATAAATTCCCTAGGTATGACTATCTTTTTACTTGTTTTGACCTTTGCTGCTGTTTTCTTTCCAGGCGAGCCTTTATCCAAGAGGGATAAAAGTGTATAAACTGAAGTTTATGGCAGAGACGATTCGTATTATAGGCATTGATCCCGGATTACGGCATACAGGGTGGGGCGTTATCGATCTTGCAGGTAATCGTCTTCAGTTTATTGCAGCAGGGACGGTTTCTTCTAATGTACAGTGTGATCTAGCTTCTAGACTCTGTCAGATCCACAAAGGTCTTTCAGAGGTTATGCATCAATTTATGCCCCATGAGGCCGCTGTGGAACATGTGTTTGTCAACAAAGATGCTACGGCAACTTTAAAACTTGGGCAAGCGCGCGCGATTGCGCTGCTGGTTCCTGCGCAAGCAAATCTTCCTGTTTTTGAATATGCTCCCAACAAAGTGAAAAAATCGGTTATTGGTGTTGGGCATGGTGCTAAAGAACAAATCCATATGATGGTAAAAGTTCTCCTACCACGGGCTGAATTTGATAGCAGTGATGCGGCTGATGCTCTTGCTCTTGCTCTTTGTCATAGTATGCATCGTAAGCGTATTGACCAATCTTATCAGGCAAGGGTGGCGATATGAGTGGGGTGGCAAGATGATTGGCAAATTAAAGGGCACCCTTGAACATATCTTTGATGATCATATCCTTCTTGATGTGCACGGTGTGGGTTATGTTGTTTTTGTGTTGAATTGGTTTATGCATTATCAGAGTATTGACCAATCTTATCAGGCAAGGGTGGCGATATGAGTGGGGTGGCAAGATGATTGGCAAATTAAAGGGCACCCTTGAACATATCTTTGATGATCATATCCTTCTTGATGTGCACGGTGTGGGGTATGTTGTTTTTGTGTCAAATCGGCTGCGTCCTTCTTTACCCTCTGTTGGAGAGGCGTTAAGCCTCTTTATTGAAACGCATGTTCGTGAAGAAGCAATCCGCCTTTTTGGTTTTGCTACAAGAGCTGAACAGGAGTGGTTTTGTCTTCTACAAAATGTTCCTGGAGTAGGGGCAAAGGTTGCTTTGGCAATCTTGGGGACTTTATCGCCAGATGAACTTGCACAGGCTATTGCTTTAAATGATGTTGCGATGATTAGTCGAGCGCCGGGCGTTGGTAAAAAAGTCAGTGAAAGAATTGTGGGTGAACTGAAAAGTAAAACACTTCCCTTTGAACAAGCTGTCAAAACTATTTCGGTTCCTCAGCGTGAGATGATCAATCAACCTGCGCATGATGCGCTTTCTGCGTTGATGAAGCTAGGGTTTGAACGGGAGCAAGCATCTCGTGCTCTTGCTCTTGCAATGAACGCTCTTGAGGGGGAAACTGTTTCTTCTGCCCTGCTGATTCGCCATAGTCTCAAATTGCTTTCTTCTCCTACTTAAAATCAAGGTAACAATGCATAAAGATGAAGATCAACGCCTTCTGGGTAGCACCTCCCTTCCTAATGATCCAGATCGTTCCTTGAGGCCACAAGTTCTCGATGATTTTATTGGTCAAGAAGCGGCACGGGCTAATTTAAAAATATTTATTGAAGCAGCAAAAACACGGCAAGAAGCGCTGGATCACGTTTTGTTTGTAGGACCACCGGGATTGGGAAAAACAACGCTTTCACAGATTATGGCAAAAGAATTAGGTGTTAATTTTCGTTCTACTTCAGGGCCAGTCATTGCTAAAGCAGGAGATTTAGCAGCTCTTTTGACCAATCTCGAAGAACGTGATGTCCTTTTTATTGATGAAATTCATCGCTTAAATCCAGCAATTGAAGAAATTCTGTACCCAGCAATGGAAGATTATCAACTTGATCTTATCATTGGTGAGGGGCCTGCTGCCCGCTCGGTTAAAATTGATCTGGCTAAATTTACTTTGGTGGCGGCTACCACACGTTTGGGGCTTTTAACCACACCTCTACGAGACCGTTTTGGTATCCCAATTCGTCTCAATTTTTATACGATAGAAGAATTGGAATATATTGTGCAGCGTAATGCACGACTTTTTGCCGTTAAGATCAGTGATGATGGTGCTCATGAAATTGCACGCCGAGCACGCGGGACGCCTCGTATTGCCGGACGGCTTTTACGGCGCGTTTGTGATTTTGCTCTGGTTAAACAGGCAAAACAAATTGACCGAAAAATCGCCGATGAAGCCCTTTCGCGCCTTGAAGTGGATCATCTTGGGCTTGACCCGCTTGACCGTCGCTATTTGCTCCTGATTGCGGAAACTTTTTTAGGGGGACCGGTGGGAATTGAAACGATTGCTGCTGCTTTATCAGAACCACGCGATGCTATTGAAGATATTGTTGAACCGTATCTGCTCCAACAAGGTTTTATTCAAAGAACCGCTCGTGGACGCATTCTGAGTGAAAAGGCTTGGAGCCATTTAGGACTTTCTGCGCCTGCTTCTACAACGTCTATACAAAGGCGTGCTCAACTTTCTGATGCTCAAGACAATTCATCACTTCAGACCTCTTTATGGGATGGGGAAGATGACTAAGACATTCTCTTTATTAAAAGAAACTATGTGAATATTTTATAGTAAGGTCATAAAATACAAGAGACGTGCTTCTTTTAGCATATTCTGACCAAAAAGGTCTTGCACGATTAAGGGGATTTTTACTTTTCACAACTTCAACACAAAAATGTGTTCAAGCTTTTGATTGATAAACAATTTGCTATATTAAATGATTTTATGGGACATGAAGTCAATGACAGAAATAACTCCTTTTAAGAGCAATCATACAAATGCTTTTCATAATTTTCAGGTCCGCGTTTATGTTGCGGATACAGATTTTTCCGGTGTGGTTTATCATGCGCGTTATCTTGAGTTTTTTGAACGAGGGCGGTCAGAGTTTTTACGCGATACCGGTTTTAATAATAAAATGTTAGCAGCAGGGGGTGAGGGGGAAAAACTGTTTTTTGTTGTTCGTCATATGGAAATTAATTTTTCAAGACCAGCTAAAATTGATCATCTTTTAGTCGTTAAAACACGTGTTAATCATATCCAAGGGGCACGCTTTTTTATGGAGCAATCTATTTTGCATGAGGCGACTACGTTGGTAACAGCAAAGGTTGAAATTGCTCTGATTAATGAGGAGGCAAAACCGCGACGTTTACCCAAAGAACTTTTTGCAAAAATGCTTGGTTAAAAGTGTTCTTTATGGAACAGAGGCTTCATAGCCTTTTCATGAAACATAAATTAATCTATAATCTAAGATTATACATCGACCATAGTTTACTTAAATGTTTTCCCTTGATCATCAATAAGGTCACACGATACATCAGAAAAAAGCATCTCTGCTCCAATCAATTAAAGATAATATCCTCATTAATTACGCCTCATCCATGTTGTGGTGCAAACATGTTGTGGTGCAAAATCAACGTCTCACCATCCATTTTTTGCTATGAACTCAAAATGTTTTGCTTCCTCTTGGAAGAGAGTTCGTTTGCATCAGAAAACAGCAGAAAAGTGCAAAATATAAAAAAGAAAAAAAATGGATGAAGTTCATTTTTGTGATAAAAAATGTACATACTCAGCAAAATAGTGTAATCAAAGTGATCATAAGCAGCAAGATTGAAAATCTGCTTAAAATATTGAGAGGCAAGTAATTTGTTTTGTTGCGCGATGGTCCTTTGATTTTACTAGAGAGAGCTTTCCATCTATAGTGCATGATTTTCATGTGCATTTTTCAACGCAATAAATAAGCGAGAGATCAATACATATAAGGTAGAAATGCATTCTTGATTTAAAGTTTCAAGAGCATAGTATTCTCTAGAATAAAGTGATTGGGAACGGTCATTTATTTTTTCTCACGGCGATAAAGCCCAAGAGAGTAAAACGCTTTCATTTCAAACCTGTTCATGTTGCACCATGTAAAACCATTTGCTTAAACATTATAAGAGCACAATATATTCCATTGAAAAAAGATGTAAAAATGTTTTTTATATACGATCCTCAATGCAATAACGAACCAATATTGCAAGGGTGCAAAGAAAATGAAGGGGCGGTTTGTTGCTTCATAAAGTAAAGATGGTGACGTGGCTTTTTTCACTTCCCAGAAGTTTTTACGGTATACCATGATGCCATCATCAGAGGGATGATAAGCATTGAAAGGTGTTTTCTAACGATAAAGCCATTGAGCCCCCCATCTTTACGCTTATGGAGAAGTAAGCCGGCACCATCACACATTGTGCCAACTCGTGGGGGGCGACAGCCCTTGGCACTTGAAAAGGTTTATTAGAGGCACTCCTTTCTTATACAATTTTTACCCACACACCAGCTTCGCTTTTGACGTGCACGCAAGTGATTTTGATTACTTCAACATGGAACAAGTTTAAAATGAAAGAATCTTACGACATTCAAGGTTTTAATTCAATATGAGTAATGCTAAATTATATTTATAAATCAACATATTATCGTATACATAAATTCACAGAACAATAAAATTTTATGGGATTACATGAGACTTACATAGGAGCATTATGTGGAGAACGTCGGGCGAGGTATGGTGGTTTATTTTTTATGCCCCAAGGGTGTAATCCCATTAAAAATGAGAGAAAGAAAAGCTTTAAGGCAATGCGGTATCTTATCATGATGTTAACATATTTATTTATAATGATAATTTATTGCATTGCAATTTGAAATGAAAATCCTGAGACGTGTCAGATTTTTTCTTTTCAAGCTCTATTGCCGCGAATTAATCAAAAACATTTTCTTACATGTTACAAGCGGAGTTGGTGAGTGGATACAAAAACACTTAAGAAAGGAATAAAATACCTCTTACAAATCTTTTCAAGTGCTAAGACTTATCGCTGTATTTTAAGCTGGAAACGCTTATGATGATTTAGCGTTCTTTTCATAAGCGTAAAGATGGTGGTGCATAATAGATTTAATATCATGCATTTTTATATCTTTTATTTTTATAGCATTTATGGGGAAGTCCTTATCGTTATATTTTTCATAAATGCTGTTGTGAAATGAGGGGGGGCGTGCATTGAGGGATGTCTCTCGTTATCACTTTTTAAGGAAATTTAAGAAACAAGTCTTGTTTTAGCGCATGGATTTATGTGAGACTAGAGTCTTTACTTAAATTTAGAAAATATAAAATAATCTGTTTTATAAAATTTTTAAAAATGCATCTTTCATTTAGAGGGACAAAAATTATGCCGCATGGTGAACTAACGAATCCAGAAACAATTGGAATGTTGCATTTGTTTATGCAAGCGAGTTGGATCGTGAAAGGTGTTATGATCGGGTTGCTGCTCGCTTCTATCTGGAGTTGGGCAATTATTTTTGATAAAATTTTTACGTATCGGAGAATACGGCGTGAAATAAAGCAGTTTGAACGCACATTTTGGTCTGGCAAAGCGCTAGAGGATCTTTATGCATCATGCAAAAGTCAACGTACCAATAGTATATCCGCAGTTTTTATGGCGGCAATGGTTGAATGGAAAAAATCTCTTGAAAAAGGGACCCATACATCGAAAAGTTTGCAGAGCAGAATTGATAAGGCTATGGATTTGACGCTGGGGCGTGAAAGTGAAAAAATAGAATCAAAATTAAGTTTTCTTGCGACACTGGGGTCTGCGGGACCTTTTATCGGACTTTTTGGAACAGTTATTGGTATTATGGAGTCTTTTCTTTCTATTTCAGCTTCTCAAAATACGTCACTTGCCATTGTCGCGCCAGGGATTGCAGAAGCGCTTTTGGCAACCGCGATTGGTTTGTTTGCAGCAATTCCAGCTGTTATTGCTTATAACAAGTTGACCCATGAAAGTGCGCGCATCATTGCACAAATAGAAAATTTTGCCGATGAATTTTCAACAATTGTATCGCGACGTATTGATGAAACACGCACAGCACCTTCCCCTTTATAAAAAGGAGCTTATCCCATGGGAATTTCTGTTGCTTCTTCTTCTCGCAAAAATACACGTGGGCGGCGTCATTCACGAAGCCAACTGATGAGTGAAATCAATATCACACCTTTTGTGGATGTCATGCTGGTCTTGCTCATTATTTTTATGGTTTCTGCACCTCTTTTGGTGAATGGGGTTCCTTTGGATTTGCCTCGTAGTCAAGCGGGGCCCGTACACGCGCAAAAAACGCCCCTTACGGTTTCACTTGATGCGCAAGGGCGCTTGGCCATTAATCAAGATTATTATGAAACGTCACAAGCGCTGATTGCACACCTAAAAACGCTTCTGGAAGCAGATGCTGCCCAAAAAGATCAACGGATTTTTGTGCGGGTTGCTAAAACTGTTGAATATCAACAAGTATTAAAACTGTTGGCCGATATTCAAAAGGCAGGTTTTTCTCAAGTTGCATTAGCAAGTCTAGCGCAATAAATGATAAATTGCGCATAAATGGTTGTTTTTAAAAAGAGCACAGAGTGATTAAAAATGAAAAAATGTAAGGCGTAAATAAGGCATAAAGAATGAACAAAGACTCCTATCATAGCATGAAACGAGGCTTGGCTTTATCCCTTGTGGTCCATGTCATTTTTCTTGGTTGGGGAGCCGTTCAGTTTGCAAGCTTTGTCTCTTTACCACAACAATTGGAAGCAATTCCTATCACTCTGGCTCCTTTGATGGAAGAGCTTTCCTCTCAACAAGGAGCTGTGAAGGCTCCTATCCGTGCGATTCCTGCCATTAAACCAACCATGCAACCACAAGAAAAAGAGGATGCACGCCATATTGGGGAGGGACAAATAGATCGTCTTGCGCCTTTTAAACCAAAAGAAAAGTTGCTCCCCGTTGAAACAACACCGCCGCTAACAAGCGAAAGTACGTCGGAAACATCCACATCCGAACTTACACAACCAGAATTATTAGAAGCAAAAACAGAGGATGCACCCAAAGTTGCACCTGAGACGCCTTTAGAGGTACCACCGGAGGATGCGCCCAAGGTGGCACCTGAGATGCCTTTAGAGGCACCGGAGGATGCGCCAAAGCTTGCGCCTGAGATGCCTTTAGAGGCACCGGAAAATGTGCCAAAGGTTGTGCCTGAGATGCCTTTGGAGGTACCGGAGGATGCGTCAAAGCTTGCGCCTGAGATGCCTTTGAAAGTACCGGAAGATGCGCCAAAGCTTGCGCCTGAGATGCCTTTGAAAGTACCGGAAGATGTGCCAAAGGTTGTGCCTGAGATGCCTTTGAAAGTACCGGAAGATGTGCCAAAGGTTGTGCCTGAGATGCCTTTGGAGGTACCAGAGGATGCGCCAAAGCTTGCACCTGAGATGCCTTTGAAAGTACCGGAAGATGCGCCAAAGGTTGCGCCTGAGGTGCATTTGAAAGTATCGGAGGATGCACCCGAGACTGCGCTTAAGCCTTTGCACAAAAATGAAGAGATGGTATCGCCAAAAGAATTGACTCCAACGGTACAAAAAGTACCGGCAGAGCAGGTGGTTCATCAAGTGCCCAAAATTGTGCTTCCAGAAAAAATTCTTCTTCCACAGTTGAAACCAAAATTTGACGAAGAATCTACAATGAAAAATAAAGCGGCATTGAATCAAAATACGCCAAAGCTTAGCAAGAAACACCAAGAGAAACAGACCATTGAAGATATTCTGGCCATGGAGGAAAATAATTTGCTCAATCGTGCGCGGTCACAAGGAGGAGGAGCAAAACGTTCTCATACACCAGAAGCTTTGGGTGCAAGAAAAAATATTAATGATACCACAAAAATGGCACAAACATTGGTCAATATTGTTGGGGGGTGTATTCAACAGAAGCTTAAACTTGTAGCGCTTGGTGGCGATTTAAAAAACCGTCCGGTTGTGCGGTTGCGATTTTATTTGGACCGTGAAGGAATGGTTGTGGGTGATCCTATCATTGATCCTGTAAGCGGTCTTGAGAGTCAACAAGCTATTATGATAAGGCGGGTATATGCGGCTGTTTTTTCATGCCAACCTTATGCAGATCTCCCACGTGATCAATATGGCCTGTGGGGGCAAGGTTTTGACTTTAATGTTGATCCCCTCCAAGAAATAAGATGATAAAAAAATCGCTTAACGAAAGGACGCATTCCATGATGACTATAACGAGATATAAAGTTTTTGCTTGGTTTATTGTCGCTTGTGGGTTGTGGCTTTCAAATATTTCATTGGTTTATGCGCAATTGAAAGGGACGATTTCAAGCGCTGATTTTAATCCCATTCCCATTGCAATTACAGACTTTATTTCCAATGATTCGATTGGATCTAAAATAACGGCTGTGGTGACAGCCGATCTTGAACGGTCGGGGCTTTTTTTACCGCTTGATAAAGCAAATTTTGTTGAAAACATTTCTAATCCTAATAAACAACCGCATTTTGCTTATTGGCAGAAAATAAAAGCGCAAGGTTTGGTGACGGGGCAAGTCATGAGAGAAATCGATGGACGATTGAGAGTTGATTTTCGTTTATGGGATGTTTTTGGAGAGCGACAACTGAAAGGACGGCGTTTTTATACCGCGACAGAACGTTGGCGGCGTGTGGCCCATATAATTGCAGATGAGATCTATAGTGAGATGACAGGAGAAAGTGGTTATTTTGATACAAGAATTGTTTTTATCGATGAAACAGGACCTCAAAATGCACGCATTAAACGCTTAGCCATGATGGATCAAGATGGAGCAAATTTGATTTATATGTCCGATGGAAGTGAATTGGTGCTTACACCACGGTTTTCACCAAAAAGACAAGAAATGACCTATATGGCTTATGAAGATCATCAAGTGCCTCATGTTTATCTCCAACAAATTGAAATGGGACAAAGAGAGTTAATCGGAACTTTTAATAATATGACAATTGCTCCGCGTTTTTCTTCTGATGGACAAAAAGTCATCATGAGTTTATTGCAAAATGATGGGAGCGCAAATCTTTACACCATGGATTTACGGACCCGTACGATGACGCGGCTTACAACAACTTCCGCTATTGATACGTCTGCTTCTTATTCACCAGATGGTAAACAAATCGTCTTTTCTTCAGATCGTAGCGGAAAGCCGCAAATCTATAAAATGAATGCGGATGGAAGTGATATTCAGCGTATTTCTTCAAACGAGGGGAGTTATTCTACACCTATTTGGTCTCCACGGGGTGACTATATTGCCTTTACAAAACAATTAGACGGACAATTTTCTATCGGTGTTATGCGCCCAGATGGACAAGGAGAACGAATTTTAACCACTGGTTTTCACAATGAAGGACCAACTTGGGCGCCAAATGGTCGTGTGCTGATGTTCTTTCGCAAAAATCCGGGTATGGGACCAAAAATTTATACCATTGACATTACAGGACGCAATGAACGTCAACTCCCCACACCCAATGATGCTTCTGATCCAGCATGGTCGCCATTGCTTACTATACAATAAAACAAAGTGCTTAAAAACAGAACATAGAGGGAATATAGTCTATACAATTTCAAGTTTACACAATCTCAATTGTCTTTAATTATTTAAAGAAGGAATTGATTATAGTGGGCATGGGGAGTTATGTATATTTCACCTATCATCTACGGTTATTTGTAAATAGTGGAGTTTCCTTGGGGGAAATGCTTTAAAAAAACAATGCTTTTAAAAGTATAACCGAAAGTTTTGAGGTCTTTAGATTTCAACTTTTTATGCAAAGTATTGCTATATATTTTTTTTGATTTTCTCTCCGATTTAGTTTGTGAAGAATCCGGATTCTTGTCGAGGATGTTTTCTCTGCTGGCTCTTCATGCGTTTTCTGTAACTAAAGGAAGCTTTAAGAATATTGGTCAGGCCTTTAAAAAAATATTTAATGTGTCAATGAATTCTAGATGCTTAATAAAATAGAGTAAGCCGGCACCATCATATGTTTAGCGTCCAATGTTGCAACAGCCCTTTTCCCTTGAAATGGTTCATAAGAAGCTTTTTTATTCTTTTGAAGTGTTTTACGCTACACGGCTCTCCCCGCTTATGACGTGTAAGAGATATGATTTTGATTGATCAAAAGAGAATAGATTTGAAATAAGGAAATTTTACGATATTTACGGTTCTTATTCAAGGTGCATAATGCTAAATTATCATTATAAATAAATATGTTAATAACCTTATGCTACCATGCCGTAGATGACGGTGTTTTACTCCATAAAAGAATAATTCATTGTTTTGCATCATAATAGCTCTCAAGATTATAAGATTTTTTCTTTTCAAATTATTCTGTTACAGGTCACAAGCGACATTGATGGAAACATTGATACCAGCGTTGATGTATGAATAAAGTTCTTTCAAAAGGGAGCTAAAATATTTTTCATGAATCATTTCAAGGGCTGAGAGTTAGCAACATTAGAAGCTAGAAAAGAGCATAATGATGCCGGCTTATCGCTTTACGAAGTAAAGATGGTAGAGAGTCTTTTATACCCTACGGGGGAATTTACGTTATACTATGGCTGTTTTCATGAGATGAAAGGGATGCGCTTACAGGTCACGAGCGACATTGATGGAAACATTGATACCAGCGTTGATGTATGAATAAAGTTCTTTCAAAAGGGAGCTAAAATATTTTTCATGAATCATTTCAAGGGCTGAGAGTTAGCAACATTAGAAGCTAGAAAAGAGCATAATGATGCCGGCTTATCGCTTTACGAAGTAAAGATGGTAGAGAGGCTTTCATACCCTACGGGGAACTTACGTTATACTATGGCTGCTTTCATGAAATGAAAGGCATGCGCATTGAGAGATTTTTCTTTAACAAAAATATGAACCAGAGCATGAATTCGCAATACAATAATATTACGTAGGGAGATTGCGTGGAGGCCATTGGAGGATATTGCCCGTGGCATTTTATCGTGTCGTGTTTTGGGTTTTTTGTTGTGTAAGGGGCTTCTTTTCATTAACGAACAAGGGAAATAAAAGTGTGAGGCAAATGTGAAATCTCCATTCTTTAAAAGATATTGCTTTGGATACTTTTAAAAAGCTGTAAAGTTAAAAAGCCGTAAACTCGTATGAAAGGTGGTGATATGGGCATTGGTTTTTATACGGTTTTATTGTTTTGTCCAAATAAGATTGTTTTTTCGTTTCGAACATACCTGATCCTGTTGACCTCTTCTGGTTTATACAATACATTGATTTATAATGATAATTTAGCATTATGCACCTTGAATAAGAACCGTGAATATCGTAAATTTTTCTTATTTCAAATTTATTCTCTTTTGAATCAATCAAAATCATATCTCTTACACGTCATAAGCGGGATAAAACTGTACAAGAAAGAACTAAAAATGGCTCTTATGAACCGTCTTAAGTGCTCAGGGCTGTCGCAACACCCACGAGCTGGCAAAATATATAACGATGGTTCCGGCTTGCTTCTCCACAAACTTAAAGATGCAGGTGTTCAGTGACTTTATCGTTATATCATTCACGGGCGCTGCCGTGAAATGGGCTTGGGAGCGTTCAGACATGTCTCTTTAATAAAAGTTTATAACAGTCTCCAAAGTACTCAATCCTTTTACTCTTTATCTCAAGTATATTGTAGTTTTCGGTTTGAATATTGAGGGATAGGTAACAGAAAAAGAACAGATTTTATAAGATCAATGACGCTATTTTTAGGAAGCATACAATGCCATAAATTAATGCTATAAAGTCAAAAATTTATCCGCAATAGATTAGAGAGATATACCGGTTTTTTATAAAATACTTTGCCAAACAGCCCGCTCTGGCTTTATAATTACTTATTCTGTTATATCATAATAATATATTGATTTGTAATGATAGTGTAGCATTTTTCAACTTTAATAAGAGCCCTGAATATCGTAAGATTTTCCCATTTCAAATCTGTTTTTATGGCGAATTACTCAAAATCCATGTTTCTTGTACGTCATAAGCGGGGAGAGCCGTGTGGAGAAAAACACTTCAAAGGAGTAAAAATGCCTCTTAAACTGTCTCAGAGGCTAAGACTTATCAGCAACATTAGGTGTTGGCAAAGTGTATGATGGGGGCGGTTTGTTCCTTCATAAACGAGAAACACTGTCTTTGAGGTGTGGTGATATAAGATATGTAAATCTCCTTGATATATTTTCAGTGTGTTTTTTAGGAGGGGTGAATATTTAGAGGCCGGCTTGTTTGACAGGACTTAAGGTACAAACGAATCTCATGCGTGATGCGTAAAGTGATTCGTCATAGGAATACGTCAAGAAAATTAAAACTGTTTACAGATCGGATCGGGGTGAAATCTTCATCACTTGAGGGCGAGGAGGAAAAGATAATCTTAAAGAATAACAAGATCAAATAGAAAGGGGATTTATGGATAATTCTTGGGGTATGTAATACAAGGTGATGCTATAGAGTTTTGTATGCTTTTATTATCAGAAGTGTTTGAGCGTTCAAGGGTGCATGCTTTTTTGCAATGCTTTCTTTTTTCTGCGATTGATCGCGGTTTTATTACTACAAAGCTTGGATTTATAATAATTTATTGTTTTGTATATTGAATGAGAGTCTCGACTATCCTAGGATTCTTTCATTCCAAACCTATTTCATATTGAATCAACCAAAACCATTTGTGTGCACGTTACAAACGGGGAGAGCCGTGTGGAGTGAAACTGTATAAGATAAGGAATAAAAAATGGTTCTTATGAATCGCCTCAAGTGCCAAGGGCTGTCGCACAACCTCTATGAGTTGGTAAAGTGTGTGATGATGCCCTGGGCTTTGCACCAATGGTTGACCCCGCTATCGACGCGGGGCTTTTATATCTGCGGATAAAGAAGAAGGATGACAGATACTTTTGCGTCTCTCATAGATGAAGAGAGTGCCTATGCGCATGATGGGAATTATACAGATAGTTTTGCCAAAATCTCATCGCTGACATCAAAATTGGCATAAACATTTTGCACATCATCATCTTCTTCTAATGTTGAAATCAGTCGTAAAACAGATAAAGCTTTTTCTTCATCTACTGGTGCAAGGGTGGTGGCTTTCCAAATTGTTTTAATCGATTCTGCTTCACCAAGTTTTGCCTCAAGTGTTTTTGAAACTTCACCAATATCTTCAAATGCGCAGGTAATATGATGTCCGGTTTCTTCTGATTGTACATCTTCGGCCCCAGCTTCAATTGCTGCATCCATGATGTTATCTGCTGTTCCTGCTTCTGGCTTGTAAATTATTTCACCAATTCGATTAAACATGAAGCTTACAGAACCTGTTTCTCCTAAGGCTCCTCCTGATTTGGTGAAGGCTGCTCGCACGTTTGAAGCGGTGCGGTTGCGGTTATCGGTTAAGGCTTCAACAATGACCGCAACACCTCCTGGTCCATAGCCTTCATAGCGCACTTCATCATAATTTTCGACATCGGTGCCTGAAGCTTTTTTAATCGCGCGTTCAATATTATCTTTCGGCATCGACTGTGCTTTGGCATTTTGGATAGCAAGTCTTAAACGTGGATTCATGGCTGGATCAGGAGCACCTTGTTTTGCTGCTACAGTAATTTCGCGTGCAAGCTTAGAAAATATTTTCGAGCGCATTGCATCTTGACGCCCTTTGCGGTGCATAATATTTTTAAATTGTGAATGGCCTGCCATAGTTTTCTTTCCTGTTTGAGGGCTTTCTTTCCAGTTGGATACTCTTTAGAATTTCAAGACGATAAAACGTGCATCCCACCAGAGTAAATGTGCCACAACGTGAGGTGAAATAATCGAATAAAGCCTTTATAAAAAAATTCATCTTAAAGGTAAAGATACCTTGTTGAGGATCATTACAAGAGAGCTCTCTTGTCGTTGAGCAAAAATCACGCTATAACAGAAAGCAGTTTCATGGCAAAATGGTTTATTCCATGCCACGCTTTGTTTTAAGAGTGGGTGGGGGAAACCTGATATGTAATTATGTAATAAAGTTTCAGTGCTCTTAAGTGGGCGGGTAACCTAGGCGCAGAAGAGGATTTATAAAAATGGCAACGCAACTTTTGATGCCCAAAGCAACAGCTGTTTGGTTGGTTGATAATACAGCTCTTTCTTTTGATCAGATTGCAGAATTTTGTAAATTGCATGTCTTGGAAGTAAAAGCTATTGCCGATGGTGAGGCGGCTTATGGTATTAAAGGTTTAGACCCAATTAGTTCTGGGCAATTGACACGCAGTGAAATTGCACGGGTGGAAGCAGATCAAAACGCACGCTTGAAAATTTCTCAATCTAGGGTGCATATTCCTGAAAAAAAACGTAAAGGAGCGCGCTATATCCCTCTTTCTCGACGTCAAGATCGTCCCAATGGTATTCTATGGTTGGTCACGAACCATCCCGAGTTGAAGGATGCACAAATTGCACGGTTGATTGGAACAACAAAAGCAACGATTGAACAAATCCGCCTTAGAACCCACTGGAATAGCGCTAATTTGGTCCCTCTTGATCCTGTAGGACTTGGTTTGTGTTCGCAAATCGATTTAGATTTTGAACTCCAACGTGCGGCAAAAAATCGCCCTGTTGCTGCGGAAGAAGATAGGTCATTGCTTCCCGCATCTGTGACGGAAAACGCTGCTCTAGAAGACAATGAGCGTGAAGAAAATCTACACAAGACTTTTGATGCCGATAAGGTTTTTGCAAAGTTGAACGCGTTGCAAAAAAATCGTCAAGACCAAGATGATGCATAAACAGCATGATGTATAAGTACAACGTTTTTTAGGGAAATGTTAGATGAAGTTAATGGAGAGAGTGAAGAAAAATCGGCAGAGATTCAAAAATGGTGACAAAGGACAAAAAAATTTCGTCTTCATTAGGAATTAACAGTTATTTTTAAAAATATTCTAAGAATTTGCCCTTTTTACGAAACTCAAGGAGAAATAGGCTATGTGCTCTACCCAAAATACTCTCTTTCATTCTTTAGCGGTTATCTTTTTTTTATCATTGTGCTTGGGTGGGTGTGACAAAAAAAATATCGGTGCACTTAACGGTATGAATGGCGCTTATATGAATGATGCTGGTTTGAATCAGGCGCCATCAGGTTCAGGACAAGAATTTACAGTTAGTGTGGGTGATCGTGTATTTTTTAGTCTCGATTCTTCTTCACTTGATGCTGATGCTGAACGTATTTTAACGCGCCAAGCAGAATGGTTGCTTCATTATCCTTATTATTCTATTATGATTGAAGGTCATGCTGATGAGAGGGGAACACGTGAATATAACTTGGCACTTGGACAACGCCGTGCTGTTGCTGTGCGGAACTATTTGGTGTCTCTAGGTGTGTCTGCGCAACGAATTCAAACAATTTCTTACGGGAAAGAAAGACCTGTAGCGGTATGTGATGATATTTCCTGTTGGAATCAAAATCGACGTGCTGTTACAACGTTGAGTAACGCGAGTAGTCATTAAAAAAGTTATTTGTTTCAATTATTCAATGAGCTCTTAAGGGGAGAAAAGAATGTATCGTAAAATCAATTGGAAAGCACTCTTTTATATGGCGGTTTTCATAGTTTTTTCAGCGCCATTTGCTCAAAGTGCGGCGCGAAAGGCTTCTGAATATCCTGCACATGATACGGATAAAGTTGATACCGCCGATAAAGCCGCTTCTGATGCGGTAAAGAAAGCTACGGATGCTGCTGATAAAGCTTCTGATGTGATGGAAAACATACCTGATGCTGCGGGTAAAGGCGCATCTGACGCGGTAAAGAAAGCTACGGATGCTGCTGATAAAGCTTCTGATGTGATGGAAAACGCC
>NZ_JBHIOY010000002.1:129887-162139 GCF_042195785.1 Bartonella sp. AP58NXGY
CGGGTAAAGGCGCATCTGACGCGGTAAAGAAAGCTACGGATGCTGCTGATAAAGCTTCTGATGTGATGGAAAACGCCCCTGATGCTGCGGGTAAAGGCGCATCTGGCGCGGTAAAGAAAGCTACGGATGCTGCTGATAAAGCTTCTGATGTGATGGAAAACGCTCCTGATGCTATGGGTAAAGCCGCATCTGATGCGGTAAAGAAAGCCACAGATGCTGCTGGTAAAGCTTCTGATGTGATGAAAAACGCTCCTGATGCTATGGGTAAAGCCGCATCTGATGCGGTAAAGAAAGCCACAGATGCTGCCGATAAAGCTTCTGATGTGATGAAAAATGCTCCTGATGCTATGGGTAAAGGCGCATCTGATGCGGTAAAGAAAGCTACGGATGCTGCCGATAAAGCTTCTGATGTGATGAAAAACACCCCTGATGCTATGGGTAAAGCCGCATCTGACGCGGTAAAGAAAGCTACGGATGCTGCTGATAAAGCTTCTGATGTGATGAAAAATGCTCCTGATGCTATGGGTAAAGCTGCATCTGATGCGGTAAAGAAAGCTACGGATGCTGCCGATAAAGCTTCCGATGTGATGAAAAATGCCCCTGATGCTGTGGGTAAAGCTGCATCTGATGCGGTAAAGAAAGCGTCGGATGCTGCCGATAAAGCTTCCGATGTGATGAAAAATACCCCTGATGCTGTGGGTAAAGCTGCATCTGATGCGGTAAAGAAAGCGTCGGATGTTGCGGAATACCGAGGAATTATTTTAGAAAATCAACAGGCTTTATTTAAAGATTATGATTTAGATAAGCTTTTGCATAAGATACGAGCGGTGCTTGAGCATAACAATTTGAAAAATGTTAACAAGCAGTTTTCTCGGCTTTTTGATAAAAAAGACTCTTCTGTTTATTCTTGTTCCTTTGAAAATGCCGCTTTAGATGAACAATCTCAGACTGTAAAAAAAGAGATGGTGCAGGATCATAGTACAGGTGATCAGACAAAGGTTGCTGCTGTGGAAGCTAAGGGGAAGCGCCATGATCATGAAAACAGTAACCATTTGAAAAAAAATCATAAAGATGCGAATGAAACAGGAGATCATTTAAAAAAAGCTCATGATGTAAGTGTTCATATTGAAGAACAACAGAGTGCAGATGGGGCTCTTTTTTCTTCCAAAGCTTTGTATAAAGAAGGTTATGATTTTATTCGTTCTGCCAACTATGTTGAAGCTGAAAAAACCTTTTGCACTTTTCAAAATCGTTACAAAAAAGATCCCTTGAGTGATGATGCTTTGTTTTGGTTGGCAGAATCTTTGTTGGGGCAAAAACGCTATCATGAAGCCGCACAAGTTTATCTTACCGCATGGTATGCAGATAAAAAGAAGCTTTATACTTCTGAAATTTTGTTAAAATTAGCAAGAAGTATGGTTGCCCTTGAGGCGAATAAAGAGGATTGTACTCTTTTTGCAAAAAAATCAAAACGCCATCAAATGTTAGAGTCTGTATTTTGTAAACCCTCTTAAATAAGCAGCGAGGTCATTTTTGGTGTGCGTTAGACTGGCAAGAAATCTCTTTAAAACATCGGATTTTATTCAGTGTCAGAAGTTGATTCTTGCCGTCTCAGGGGGAAGTGATTCTTTGGCTTTGATGTTTTTGGTTAAAGAGTATTTGGAAACTCTCTTTACTCCTCCGGAAATGATTGCTGTGACTGTTGATCACCAATTGCGTAGAGAATCAGCGCATGAAGCAGAAATTGTTGCGGAAATTTGCCGTGCCCATCACATTAAACATATCACGGTACGGTGGGAAGGTGAAAAACCAAAAACGCATATTGCTTCCAGTGCTCGTGTTGCACGCTATGATCTCTTGGTTAAAGAAGCACAAAAACAAGGTGCGTCCCTTATTATGACAGGGCACACACTCAATGATCAGATTGAAACCTATCAAATGCGGTATCAACGTCTCCAAAAGAGTAGAGAGGCTTTGTACAGTGAAGCGTATGATGCACGTGATGAGGTTTCTACGGGTGGTTTTGCTGATGCTTTGCACGGTCAAGCTAAAGGCACGCATGATGAGGCTCTTGCAAGAGAAACGAGTAAAAATATTACCGAAAAAAGCTATCGTCCCCTCTATGAGCGTGGTTTATCCTGTATTCCGCGTGAGGCATTGTTGCATAGAAAAGTGCGTTTGATTCGGCCACTCCTTGGTGTAAAACGCCAAACATTACAGGCTTATTTACGCTTAAAAGGAAAAACGTGGATTGATGATCCAACCAATGAAGATCATAATTTTGAACGCGTGCGCGTGCGTCATTCCCTGCGTTCCGAAAAGCTTGTTGATATTGCTAAAAAAATAAATGAAGCCGCATTGCAACGTCGTCAACACGCGCAAAATATTGCCGATTTTATTTTAGCTCTGGATATTACTGTTCAATATGGGCGTTGTTTCATCGTAAAGCCTGCGTTATTTTTACAGAAACATCCCTATTTCCCTTTCGTTGTGGGGCTTTTTGCCGTGCTGATGGGAGGAGGATTTTATTTGCTCCCCAATCAGAAATTAAGCATGCTTGTTCAAAAACTCTGTCTTCATTCTTCAGAAAAGCGGCGTTTTACTTATGCTGGCTCTGTTATTGAATATAACAAAAATGGAATTGCTTTGTGGCGAGAAGGGCGAAATATGAAAGAGGCTATCGTTGAGCCAGACAAAACTTCTACATGGGATGGGCGCTATCAGATTACAAATCATGGATCTGAGGCTATAAAGGTTGGAGCAGCAAATTTAGAACAGCTGAAATTTTTATTAAAAAACAGCCATTTTGATCTTAAAAAGCTTCATTTTCCCTCTTTACAATCGTTGCTGATGATCTCAAATGACAAAGGGTGTGATATTCCAGAGTTGATTTCTCAAGCGGTTGTTCATAAAAATGTTATCATCAAGCGGATTATGGCACCTTTCGATTGGCTTTCTTCGCGCGAGGACGCTGCACTGGTGAATGTTGTGGAACCTTTTTTTAATATTGAAGTGAAAAGATAAAGAAAAATTACTCTAAAAGAGAATAAACAGCTTCTCATCCCTTGGCAAGGGGCTGACAAGGTTATATGTTAAGGGGAAATGTTTGAAATCTAGATTTGATTAAGTGGGCTGAATATGAATTCCAATTACCGCTCTCTCCTCATTTGGGGAGTTATTGCCTTAATTTTGATTGTGTCGTTTTCTTTCTTTAATGGAGATAGTCAGCGTTCTGGTGGTGGAGAGGTCTCCTATTCTGAATTTTTGCAAAAAGTTGAGAATAATGAGTTGAAATCTGTAACCATTCAAGGTCAAAAATTAACAGGACAAACTATTGAACATAGAGCTATTTCGACCTACGCTCCACGAGATCCAGGTTTGATACAAAAATTGGAAAGCAAAAACGTGAACGTTAAAGCTATTCCTGAAAGCTCTGGAAATAGTATTTTCCTCAATCTCCTTTTTTCCTTATTGCCTGTTATTATTATCGTGGGGGCGTGGGTCTTTTTTATGCGGCAAATGCAAAATGGATCACGCGGTGCAATGGGGTTTGGGAAGTCAAAAGCAAGATTGCTTAATGAAGCACAAGGTCGTGTTACTTTTAAAGATGTTGCCGGCGTTGAAGAAGCAAAGCAAGATCTTCAAGAAATTGTTGAATTTTTACGCGAACCACAAAAATTTCAACGTTTAGGAGGGCGTATTCCACGCGGTGTTTTGCTTGTTGGTCCTCCAGGAACCGGTAAAACTTTGCTCGCACGCTCTGTGGCTGGTGAAGCCAATGTGCCATTCTTCACCATTTCAGGGTCTGATTTTGTTGAAATGTTTGTAGGTGTTGGGGCGAGCCGTGTGCGTGATATGTTCGAACAGGCTAAAAAAAATGCCCCTTGTATTATCTTTATCGATGAAATTGATGCTGTTGGACGCCATCGGGGGGCAGGACTTGGCGGGGGAAATGATGAACGTGAGCAAACCTTAAATCAGTTGCTTGTCGAAATGGATGGGTTTGAGCCCAATGAAAGTATTATTCTTATTGCTGCAACAAACCGTCCCGATGTCCTTGATCCCGCTTTATTGAGACCAGGGCGTTTTGATCGGCAAGTTGTTGTCCCAAACCCTGATGTTTCTGGGCGTGAACAAATCTTGAAAGTGCATGTGCGCAATGTGCCTTTAGCGCCCAACGTTGATCTGAAGATTTTGGCAAGAGGAACACCAGGATTTTCCGGTGCGGATCTGATGAATCTGGTCAATGAAGCTGCTCTTATGGCTGCAAGCCGTAATAAAAGAGTCGTGACAATGCAAGAATTCGAAGATGCGAAAGATAAGGTGATGATGGGGGCTGAACGTCGTTCAACCGCTATGACACAAGAAGAAAAAGAACTCACTGCCTATCACGAAGCAGGACATGCTATTGTGGCTCTTAATGTGCCAGTTGCTGATCCTGTCCACAAAGCAACAATTGTTCCAAGGGGAAGAGCATTGGGAATGGTGATGCAATTGCCTGAAGGCGATCGCTATTCTATGAGTTATCGGTGGATGATTTCTCGTTTGGCCATTATGATGGGTGGACGTGTGGCTGAAGAATTGAAATTTGGAAAGGAAAATATCACTTCCGGTGCTTCTTCTGATATTGAACAAGCAACCAAATTAGCACGTGCAATGATCACACGATGGGGATTTTCTGATCTGCTTGGGAATGTTGCTTATGGGGATAACCAAGATGAAGTCTTTTTGGGTCATTCTGTTGCGCGAACACAAAATGTCTCTGAAGAAACAGCGCGCATGATTGATATGGAAGTGCGTAAGCTTATTGATGATGCCTATAAAAATGCGACAAACATTTTGAAAACAAAAAGAAAAGAATGGTTTGCTTTGGCACAAGGTTTGTTGGAATATGAGACTTTAACGGGAGCTGAAATTAACGAAGTTATTGCAGGAAAGCCTCCTTCACGCACACAGAAAGATGAGGGTGCTGCGCCACGGGGATCTTCTGTTCCAAAAACTGGAACGGTCAGAGCAGAGATAACAGTGGTAGATGAAAAAAACGCTGAAACAGCGCCTAAAACAGTAACTCATAAAGTAAAGACTAATAAACTTGAGGAAGGCAAGGCAAAGGGAGCTGTAGGGGAGAAAACAGCAAAATCCAGTGATGTTGAGCCTAAGGGGGATGAATCTAAAAAAGTGCAATCTGATAGGCGTGAGAAAAAAGCGCAAAGTACAAAAGGTATCACAAAATCAGTCAATCGCTCTAAAAGTAAAAGCAGTGCTGAAAAAAAGTCAAATACGGCGGGACATGATAAAGGAAAATAAGAGCTTTTTAATAACGCTTGAGTGAAGATGTTTGGGGAAAATTTCTCAGAAAAACTCTTTGAGAAAGGCGCAGGCTTTGCTTGCGCCTTCAGTATAATATTTGCAAAAATATGGAAGTAAAAAATTAAGCAAAGACGTTGTATTATAACAGCTTTAGCAGGGAGCAAGGCGCGATGATAGGTTTCTTTGCTGGGTTTGGGTCAAGGGTGTGAGGTTAGGTGGTAGGTTTCCTTGCCCGGGTTTGGGTCAAGGGTATGAGGTTAGGTGATAGGTTTCCTTGGCCCGGGTTTGGACCAAGGGTGTGAGGTTAGGTGATAGGTTTCCTTGGCCCGGGTTTGGACCAAGGATGTGAGGTTAGGTGATAGGTTTCTTTGGCCCGAGTTTGGGTCAAGGGGGGTAAGGTTATACTTTGATTCTATTCAAGGAGGATTGTATGTGTAAAGCATTTTTAGGAGTTTGTATTAGCTTTACGTGTGAGGTGTAGCAACATCATTGGTTGAGGGTGATTTTACAAGATGTATTCTAGATGGTGAATAGAGTGAGAGGCTTTGATGGTCTAAAATGAATAAATGATCTCATTTATATGGAGAAGGGGCTATTGTACCAAGGGGAGCTGTTAGGGGTTTAAAAAAGTCAAGGGAAAAAGTAGATATTAAAGGAAAGAGGTATGGTACAAAAATATTTTGGTACAGATGGAATTCGGGGGAAAGCCAATTCATTTCCAATGACACCCGATTTTGCCATGAAGGTAGGGATGGCGGTAGGGGTTTTATTCCGCTCACAACATCAATCACGTCGTGTGGTGATTGGAAAGGATACACGATTATCTGGCTATATGTTGGAAAACGCTTTGGTTTCAGGATTGACTGCTGCTGGGATGGAAGCTTTTTTATTGGGTCCAGTGCCAACACCTGCTGTTGCAATGCTTTGCCGCTCTTTGCGCGCGGATCTTGGGGTGATGATTTCTGCTTCTCATAACCCCTTCTATGATAATGGAATTAAACTTTTTGGTCCTGATGGTTTTAAGCTTTCAGATGATATGGAAGTGAAAATTGAACAATTAATCGATACAGATCTTTCAAAATCTTTAGCAAGTTCTGCCGAAATTGGTTATGCAAAACGGGTTGAAGGGGATATTTATCGTTATATTGAATATGCCAAACGAACTCTGCCGCGTGATGTTCGCTTGGATGCTGTGCGTATTGTTGTGGATTGTGCCAATGGGGCTGCTTATAAAGCGGCTCCCCGTGCTTTATGGGAATTGGGGGCTGAGGTTTTTGCTATTCATGATGAGCCAAATGGTACCAATATTAATCAAAAATGTGGGTCAACCGATTTAAGCTCTTTAAAACGAAAAGTGCATGAAGTACGTGCTGATGTGGGTATTGCTCTTGATGGAGATGGAGATCGTGTTCTCATTGTTGATGAAAAGGCACAAACGGTTGATGGAGATCAGTTAATTGCTGTAATTGCTGAAAATTGGCATAAAATGGGACGATTACGGTGCAATGGTGTTGTCACAACAATTATGTCAAATCTTGGACTGGAGCGTTTCTTGAACGGCAAAGGGTTGCACCTTGTAAGGACAAAAGTTGGAGATCGTTATGTTGTCGATGCCATGCGCCAAAAGGGATATAATGTTGGTGGTGAGTCCTCTGGGCATATTGTGCTCAGTGATTTTGGGACAACAGGTGATGGCTTGGTGGCTGCCTTGCAGGTTTTAGCCTGTATGAAAGAAAGCCAAAGTCCTATGAGCCAATTGTGTAAACGGTTTGAACCTGTACCTCAAATTTTAAAAAATGTAACGGTTAAAAATAAAAATGTCCTGAAAAAAAATCCTGTTAAAACGGCTATTGATCAAGCAGAGAAAAAGTTGGGAAAAGAAGCACGCCTCGTTATCCGTGCTTCTGGAACTGAACCGGTTATCCGCCTTATGGCTGAAGGCGATGCACGAGAAGTGTTGGATGCGGTCGTAACAGAGTTAATGGATGTTATTACGCAACATGATGCACACGTGGGTGCTGTGCTTTGAGGAATCTTGAATTTTTTGAGAAAATTATCAGATCATCTTTGAATAAAGGTCTTATTGTAATGCGGGATTTTGGCAATTACAAAGGGTATGATTATTAACTCTGTTAGTGATGTAATAACGGTAATGGATACTCTGATCTACGAACAAATTAAATAAAAAAGAGAAAAGTCCAATTCTAATAACTACTGTGCGTATAGAGTTCTCTATAGTTCGTAAAATATGAAAAATATGCCTTTTTTGATTTTCCTTTTTCTTTTACTTATTCGTAATCCGGTTATTAGTTTAACAGAGTTTGTAGCGGGGGGGAGTTTATTAGTGTTATTCATTCTTTTTACTGGATATACAGCGGGTGCAGCGCCCCATGAACATCAAACAGCAATGATCATTGTTGTTATATCATCTTGATGTTTCTAATTGCCGCTGCCAATTGGATATATGATACGCTCCTATTACGTTTAGCGCCCCCTAATTATGAGCTTATACTTTTCCAATAATTAGTAGAATAATGAGAAAGAGATGAAAATGATCAATTTTTTTCACGATAGTTCTAATGTTTATAAAGTAAAAAAAGCCGTGTTATGTAAAAATAATGAACATTTTTTGTATCTTGGAGGGGTTCACTCTATATTCAGTTACGATGTTAGGATTTAAACATAAAAGGATTGAAGCCTTCTATAATACTGGTGCGACTGAAGGGATTAGAACCGCCCATGCTCAAAAATTAAAGCGTATTCTAAGTGCTCTTGAAGTAGATGTATCGCCAAAAGATTTTGAGTTATCCATCCTTTTGATTACATCTGCTAAAGGGTGATTTCAAGGATTATTGGTCAATTACTGTAAATGGAAATTGTCGCGTAATATTTCCCTTTTATGGCATAGATGTCGAAATGGTTGATTATCTGGATTATCATCAAAAAGGAGATCTAAACAATGATGAAGAATCCTTCACATCCCGGTGAATTATTGCGTGAAGATGTGATCAAAGAGCTTGGTTTATCCGTTAATGAAGCAGCAGAGTGGCTTGGTATATCTCGTGTAGCACTTTCTAGAGTTTTAAATGAAAAAGCCGCTATGAGTGCTAATCTTGCTATTAGGCTTGAAATGTCTGGTGTAAGCACAGCACGTGCTTGGCTTGCTATGCAAAAAAATTATGATCTATCAAAAAAATCCTTAACAACAGTCTCATGATCAAGATTGCATAAAAGAGTTTCAAATGGCAGTTAAGTTTTTGCAACAAAGACGTATGGAAGAGCACAATAATGCGATAGGGCGTATAAAATCAAAAGATGTAACGCGGGTAAGACAAGGAATAAAATCTTGTTTCTATAGTCTGTTTGGCTATAATAAATGTAAGCAAATGAGGGTTTTAATATGTTGAGTGAAGAGAAACTTAAGCTGCGTCGCTTTTATGCTGAAAATGCATTGGCAAGCCAACGTTTAGAGGGATTAGAACCAGATCCGCTGGTTGTTGCGCAAATGGAGCGCGTTATTATTGGAGAGCTTGAAACAAGTGATGTCATCAAAGATTATATGGAGCGTGTAAGACGTGGAGAAGTATAAGGGGAGCGGTGATCCTTATACTGATCCTGAAACTAGTGTGATGTATAATCGGCTTGGTATTAAAGACAAAGCTACACTGCAGCGTGTAGAATCTACGATTTCTTATGTGAGATCTTTCGAATTTGTACATACTCCTATGCGTGGTAAGTTTGATCTGGATTACATGAAAGAGATTCATAGAAGACTGTTTGGCGACATATATGAATGGGCGGGACAAATTCGTTTAGTGGATATTGCCAAAGGCAATAGTATGTTTGCTAGTTATAATCAGATTGAAAGTTATGCACCAAAGATTACACAAAAGCTTGCAAAAGAACAGTATCTGCGTGGTCTTGGCGCTTATGACTTTAGCCAAAGGGCTGGATATTACATGGGTGAGTTGAATGCGTTGCATCCGTTTCGAGAGGGGAATGGGCGCACTCAGCGCGAATTTATGGTGCAACTTGCTCGTGAAGCTGGTTATCATATCAACTGGAAGGGTATTGAGCGACAAGAAATGACACGTGCGTCAATTGAAGCACATTTTGGTAATTCAGAATATCTGTCTGCACTTATTCGTCAGGACCTTAATCTCTTATAACCAGCTGTGTTTGTAGTGTGTGCAACAACGATGCCAAGTTTGAAAACTGTTGTTATAAAGTCCCATAAGGGTATGGAATAACCCCCATAGATGATAAGTACTTTCGAGAAATTTCGCTTTTTTAGTCCCACTACTCAATGCTTTAATATATCCCCTTCCAGAATATTGGAAACTGCTTTTATTCTTTTTTGTAAAGGATTTCTGAATTTTATTCAATGCAAAGGCATATATAAAAGCCAAGATTTATGTTCATGAGTAGGTAAGTAATAACGCTTTGGTTTATGGAAATGCACTTTGCAAGAGGAATTTTGCAGCATGCATTTTCATTTTTTTACCTCTAATAGAGAGGTTAAAACAATAATGATTTAAAAATATGCGAAAAATTGCTTTCATTAGAGAAATAAGGTGAGCTCCTGCTGGAGTTATTGAATACAGCTTTAAGAGATCCCTGTGAAAAAGGGAGAATTCCCATTATTTTTAAAAGTACTGACCTTTTCTTTGCCTAAAGGACGAATTTTTACGGTGTAAAAGATAATTGCAATGGCGGACAAAGCATCTTGCTGCTGTTCCTTCATTGGAATGATGACGTGATCAGATTGACTATACATAACTAGTTAAACGGCATACTGTACCTTCCAAACTAACAATGAAAAATGGGGTTTAGATAAGGAAAAAATAAAGTATGTTAATAAAACGAGATAATTATAACATAAATTTGACAATTGTAACCAAAATGTGCATAAAATAAGTTCGTGTAATACATAACGTATATAACACAAAGAGTGGTTCTGCTTTATCTGATAGCAGAAACGATTTATATTTATTTTTTATAAGGAGATTTATCCTATGAGATATGTTATTTTAGCTGCAGCTTTGTTTACTTTCTCTTCTTCAGTGCTAACTGCTCATGCTGGTAGCTCGGCGCATAAGGACAGAATTGTAGCTCACATTGCAAAACACGAAAATTATGCAGCAAGAGAAGGTTTTGGACAACAGGCGATAGATCTCCTTGCGAGAATTGTGATTCCTATGAAAAAGAATAACTCTTCATATTACGATGACAGATTTCAAGTTAGTGACGAGCATTATAGTTTTGCTGCAGATCTTGGATTTAAACATCGTTGCGTAGATCTTCCAGGGCTGTATAACGGTGAAGCAAGGCTAGAATGCACTTTGAAGCGGAAGTGATAGATGTAGGGAGATACTCTTGATAGATGAAGTGCACCTTGTATAACAAGGTGCACAGTCTTTAGATTGTGCTACTTTTTCAGTTTTTGTAACCAGTGATGGTAAATTTCTAGCGTAGATGTAATGTTGTGAGAGATACCTTTTCTTATAGTTTAGTTGCTTTTCAGATTCGCTTTTTTATGTTTATTTACTTGACTTTGTGTTTTTTAAAAAGCATCACGGCGCTTGAAAGGGTCGTAATAGATTTCTGTTACACGAAATTTTCCTTCCAAACGTTTACATTGGATGATGACATCTATCATCGAGATTAATAAGCCGCGGATATCATCGCGCGCTAAATTACCACCACCGTCACTTTCTTTTACTAAAAGGGTCATTTGTTCGAAGGCTGCAAGTGCTGTTGAGGCGTGGACAGTAGTGATAGAACCTGGGTGACCAGAATTGACATTACGGATATAGTAAAAGGCTGTACCATCACGTAGCTCTTGCAAAAGAATTCTGTCGGGGCGCATACGCAATCCAGATTCAAGCAGTTCTTTTGCTCCAGCTTTTGCTAAGCCTTGATTATCTTTTGAATAAAAGAGCTGCACTTTGTTTGTGTGTGGAACGACAAGTTCGGGCGTGTCTTCTATGGTGAGAATGCGTTCATATTCAGGGATTTTTGCAATCAAAGCTTTGGAGAGGGTTGTTTTACCAGAACCAGTTTTTCCAGAGATTAAGATATTTTGTTGTGTAACAACGGCTCTTTCTAAAAATTGACAAAAGTCTTTGGCGATAAACAAATCTGTTAATTCTTTTTCTGTATCAGAGAGTTCACTTGCCCGTTTTGTCATTTGTTCAAGGGGGGTAAAACTAACGTTTCTGGTGACAGAAAATAGCTGGTTTTCGTGTAGACTTTCAAGAGAAAAAGTACGTGATGAAGGTTTGCGAATGGTCATGCTCATGGTGTTGGGGGCAACGGCAGGGGGCATGACAATTTGTATGCGTTCGTTATTGGGAAGTGTTGCGGAGAGAACGGGGTTTTCTACACTGATCTTTTGTGTTGTGTAGGCAGCAACAACTTTTGCAATCCCTTCTAGTTCGCTGTAGGTTAGCTCTTTTAAGATGTGGGTTTGCCAACCATTTGGACCTTCAACAATCACTTCGCCTGGGCGATTGACAACAATCTCAAATAAATTCTCATCATTGAGGAAGTCATCTAAGATTTTTAATTTTGTTAAAACGATAGAGGCTCGTTCTATGTTTTTTGCTGTTGGCATAATATACTCTGAACGTGAGAATTAAAAAAAGGAATAGCCTGGTGTAGAACGCGAGAAAGCGTTTCTCTTTTTTCCTGTGATTGTTAATTTATAAACAGAGGAAAAATCGAGATCTTTTGCTACGAAAATGTTGACCAGTTCGCCTTGAAATTTTTCTAAGGTAGGAGGGATGTTGATTTGATTTTCAAGGGCAATACTGGCGGCCTCTTTTCCAGTGTTGTTTGCGCCTTCAAAACCGCCGCCTCCAGAGTTGTTTGAACCTCCTTTATTGGAATTGCCTACTATTTTATTTGTTAAAACTGTTGTGGCACCATCAATAACGGTCAACAAAAGGGAAGAGCCAAAGCGTTCCCACCAATGGGTGTTGATGTTGCCATCAAAACCAGCTCTTCCTAAACTGTCTGTTGCGGGTGAGGCAAGGTCGATGATGACACCGGTTGGAGTTTTTGCTCTTGTCCAGAGAACAAAGAGGCGGGATTGACCTTGTTTTATCCCTCCGCGGTATTCGCCAATCACTTGAGTTCCTTTATCAAGTAAAACAACGCGACCATTGTCAGAGAGGATATCGCGGTTAATAATGCAGCTTGCAAAGCCTGGTTGCTCACTGTTTAATGCCGTTTCTAAGATACAGGGAATAGAGGTTCCCATGGCGATGATAAAGTTTCTATTGCCGATGAGTTTTGCTTTTGCTTTTGTTTCTTCTGTTTTGGTAGGCTTTAATAGGGTCGCAAAATTTTGTGTGTCTTGAAGGGCAGAGGAATTTTTCATATTGGCGAGATTTTCAAGGGTATTGAATTTTTCAAAGGGATTGAGAGTCGTGTTGACAATGTCTTTTAATTGAGACCTAGAGCCTTTGGCGAAAGCTAAAACAGGGGCGCGTCTTGCGGCATCAAGTAAGGGATCATCTTTTTTCGGTTCTTGTGCGAGTGGTTGTGGGGGTGGTAGGGTTATTGGCGCTATGTTTGCACGCGGGTCAGAGGGGACGAGCTCTAAAGGGGCGAGGGAATTGTGAAAGCTTTGTTCTTGTTTTTTATGAGCTTTTGCAGTGTCTTTTTGTTCTGTGGGGGTGGATAAGATGTTCCAGAGGACATAGCCGCAGATTCCTATACAAGCTATTGCGACAACTATTTTTTTGCCGGCGGTTTTGGCGCTATTGTTTTTGCCATCTCCAATAGATCCTCGATCTTCGATGATTGATTTATCACTCATATGTTGTCCCCTTTAATTCCCGCTTATTTAAAGATCTGATGCAATTTTACGTTCAACAGATGGTGAGGTTGTTCCGGTATTTGGATTTGTGCCTTTTGGTTGATAGGCTTCGTTAAAGACGCATAGGACATTTTTTCCCTGTCTTAGGGTGAAGCGTGCGCTAATGGCATGGTCAGTTACCCTGTTGCCTCTTGTGGTTTTGGGAACCAGTGATTCTGTACCGTCATTGTTTACAATATAAATGGCAGGGATTTCTTGGTTATCGGGAAAAGACAATGTTGTTGTTCTGCTATCCCTAATAGTGTCTCGATCTTCGATGATTGATTTATCACTCATATGTTGTCCCCTTCAATTCCCGCTTATTTAAAGATCTGATGCAATTTTACGTTCAACAGATGGTGAGGTGGTTCCGGTTTCTGGATTAACGCCTTTGGGTTGGTAGGCTTCATTAAAGACGCATAGGATATTTTTTCCCTGTCTTAGGGTGAAGCGTGCGCTAATGGCATGGACAATCACCATGTTGCCTCTTGTGGTTTTGGGAACCAGTGATTCTGTACCGTCATTGCTGACAATATAAATGGCAGGGATTTCTTGGTTGTCGGGAAATGTAAATGTTGTTGTTTTGCCATTGTCATAAACAGAGGAGGGTTCAAGAGTGATAGAGCCTTGAGCGGTGTAAGCCCAATTGCGTGGTCCATAGGTTTCAGAAGCGTTGAAGATACCATCAATCTGTTGGGATTGTTTTTTTTCTTGTCGCATAAGTGCTGCAAGTCTTCTTTGTTCTGCTTCCTCTTGTGGGTAGCGGAATTTCACAAGGAAATATGTTTCTTGTCCAGAGGAAATTTCTCCATCTTTAATGATGAGTTCAAATTGATAAGAGCGCTTTGAGCCATCAAGCTTTGTGGTGACGACTTGGAGATTGGTAATGGGTTGGACTTCTCTTGCCTTTAGAAAAAGAATATTGCCAGCGGGTGCAACTTCCCATGCAACGCTGTTGCCAATGGCTACATGAGCAATTTCTTCATTGGCAGAAAATTCTATTTGTACGGATGAGCGTATGGAGCCAATAATTTTTGTGACATTATAAGCATCATAATTGATAAAGCGAATGCGGCTATCGCTTGGCGCGCGGGTGGGAAAAACACTGGCATGGCTTATCGGTATAGGAGAAAGGGTAATAGCGATGTTAAGAATGAGAAAAAGAAATTTTTTTTTCATGATCAGTTGACCACTTCCGGATCGGTTCTATATTCATTAACAATAAACCCTAGAGGATTTATTAAACGGTTTTGGACAGAGATAGGGGCATTGATATATTCAAAGGTAAGTGTTGAGACCCAGTGGGTGATAAATTCTTTGTTGTTGTCGTTGTCATGAATGGTTCTGTAGTAACGCACTTGGGCAACATCATCATTGATAAAGGAGATTGATTTTATTGTTATTGTAACAGCGGCGTGTTTATAGAGAATTTGAGGGCTTTGGGGATTTCTTGCTCCATACCAGCTGGCAAATCTTTGCTGTTCTTCAGAAGAAGAAAGAAGAGAGACGGTTTGGAAGTTGTGTTGTGTTTCTTCTGTGGTGAAGCCTTCACGGCAGCGGACGTATTTTGCGGCAAAGTAGCGTGTGATGGCTTCGTCGACGTTTGTGGGACCTTCTTTTAAGGCTTCTACGACTTCAACAATGCCGGTTGAGTTGTCAACGCGAATGACAAAGGGTTCCACGGTTTTAAGGGGTGTGAGGGTGATGACCGCGAGAGAAGACATTATTGCAACAGCAACCGCGATGCCGGCAATGGCAAGCGAGACGCGGGTGGTGCGGCGTGAAGCGAGCATGCGGTCTTGATCAAACGAGCGCGCTTCAGCAATATATTGTTCTACATCTTTTTCTTTCATGCCTTTTTTCCGCAATCTTTGTAGGATTTTATTTCTTCATCCGTTAATTTTTGTGCCAGAAGCATTTCCAATTTGCCCTCTTTCATGGTGGAGGGTGTGTTGTTACTGATGATGATGGGCGTGGGCGTGGGGTTTTTCCCTTCCCAATTCCACATTGATCTGTTGAGTGGACGTTTAGAATATCCATCACATTTTGGGAGTGACTTCAGTGTGTTTGGTGAAGACATACAGCCACTGAGAAAGAGAAATGGTAAGATAATCCCAATTTTTTTAAATTCCCGCATTTGAACTTAAGCCTTTGCTAATAGTGATGCTAATTTTTTTACACCATTCGTTATTGTTTTAGCTCCTCCTGAGCCTGTAAGGGAGGCTCCCCCAGAGGCTAAAGCGGAAGCCATGCCAGGTAAATTGAAGAAAAGAAAAATACCACCAAGGCCAACCACCATAAATGCGCCATAGGAAAACATGATATCTACAATGTTTGTTGTAAAGATTTTCAGTGCAAGTTTGATATACATACCACCAAGCAAGATGACTAATATCTGAAGTATGATGAAGTTTGCAACTTGTCCTAACCATGCCTCTGTAAAACGCCTTGTTGAGGAAAACATAGAGAGGCTTATGAAGAGCGGTCCCACTGATAAGACGAGAAATAAACCCAGCTTAGCAAACATTGTGACGTAAAAACCAATTATGCAAAAAACAGCAGCAATCACGTAACAGGCAAAACCAACTATCCAAGCAACAAGATACGCACCCAATGCAAGCCATGATGCAGATTTTGCTTCATCAAAAACATGTGCAACAGCTTTGTTTAACATATCGTCCCATATATTTTTATCTGAGTGTATTGTACCTTGTGTGGCGTGTGCAATGGCATTAGGCAGAGCCTCAAAAAATATATTACCGACCCACTCATTATAAAGAGCAGCATTAGTGGCAAGCGAAACAATGATGCCAAGTTTGAAAGCTGTCGTTATAAATTCCCATAAGGGCATAGAAGAACGCCCTGAGATGATATTGTACCCTATAAATATAATGTAGATTGTACAAGATGCTTTAAGCGGAACACTTAAACCCAATGAAAGGTTTTTAATGGAGTCAGTCATTATTTCCATAATAGGATTCGTTAACATATTTTCTGCCGTGGTAAAGAAATCTATTTTTTCGAATGCCATTGCACGTCCATTCTATCTAATTTTTGCAAATATGATCATTTCTGATTCAATTATTATCGTTGTTCTGTTTAGCTTTAGCGCGTTCTTCTGCTTCTCTTTCGGCTTGTTCTTTTGCTTTTTCTTCAGCTTTCCATTTTTCTAGTTCAGCTTCTTTTTTTGCTATTTCGGCTTGCCTTCTTTCATGTTCAGCTCGCATTTCGGCTTCAAATTCTTCCTGCGCTTTACGCATGTTTTCGTTGTGTTCCCTAATTCTCTCTTCAGCTTTTGCTTCATATTCCTTTTGAAGTTCAAGTTGTGCTAATCTTAGGTTTTCACAATTTTTTGAAGTTCCTGCAAATCCACATTTTGCATTCCACTCTCCCATCAATTTTTTATCTTTTTTAAATTCTGCAACGCTATAGGTTTTTTCACATCCAGCAGTGATGAGCCCTGTGCAAAGTAGCAATGTTGTTATGAGAACTTTATTCATAGATATTTCCCCTTTTTCCTTTCAGTTTTTAAAGTTTGAGCACAATCTTTAAATTATGCTTGTGTTATCGGTTGTTTTACAACCAGTGATGATAAATCTAGGGCACAGACATAATGTTGCCATAAATATAGAGTGCACGAAGATTTTTAAGTTGAGCAGCTAAAGCGCAATAGTGATGTGTAATGGCGCTATCCATTATTTTTGTAAGGGGCTCCATCAACATATTGTCGATATAAGAAAATATGCCTTTGCTTTCTACTGCCATTGAGATGCTCCGCTCTTCATTGTGTCTTAATGGTTATTTTGTTGTTCTTCTGCCGTGCGCTCTTTTGCTCTTCGTTCTTCCTCAGCACGTCGCTTTGCTTCTTGTTCAGCTAATTTTTTTTTAGTGTTAGCTTCCATTTTTTGAAGTCTGGCTCTCATTTCAGCTATATCTTCTTCTTCTCTTTTACGATTTTCTTCTGCAATTTTACGACTTCTTTCTGCTGCTTTTGCTTCATATTCTTTCTGAAGTTCTAAAAATGCTAACCGCATGTTTTCACAATTTTTTGAAGTCCCTGCAAATCCACATTTAGCATCCCATTCTAGGCGTAATTTTTCATCTTTTTTAAATTCTGCGACGCTATAGGTTTTTTCACATCCAGCTGTGATGAGCCCTGTGCAAAGTAGCAATGTTGTTATGAGAACTTTATTCATCAATATTTCCCCTTTTTCCTTTCAGTTTTACAAGGTTTGAGCACAATCTTTAAATTCTGCTTGTGTTATCGGTTTTTATAACCAGCGATGATAAATTTAGGGCACAGACATAATGTTGCCATAAATATAGAGTGCACGAAGCTCTTTAAGTTGAGCAGCTAAAGCGCAATAGCGATGTGTAATGGTGCTATCCATTGTTTTTGTAAGGGGATCCATCAACATATTGTCTATCTTAGTGAATATGCCTTTGCTTTCTACTGCCATTTAGATGCTCCGCTCTTCATTATATCTTAATTATTATTCTGTTGTTCTTCTTCCGCGCGCTCTTTTGCTTTTTGTTCAGCAAGGAATTTTTGATTCTCTTCTCTCATTTTTTTAATTCTGGCTCTCATTTCAGCCATATCTTTTTCATCTCTTTTGCGATTGTTCTCTTCCGCTTGACGCTCTCTTTCTGCTGCTTGTGCCTGACGTTCCTTATCAAGTTCTAAAAATGCTAACCGCATGTTTTCACAATTCTTTGAAGTTCCTGCAAATCCACATCTAGCATCCCACTCTAAGCGTAATTTTTCATCTTTTTTAAATTCTGCGACGCTATAGGTTTTTTCACATCCAGCTGTGATGAGCCCTGTGCAAAGTAGCAATGTTGTTATGAGAACTTTATTCATGATTAATGACTGTCCTGTTGTTGTTTAGCTTTAGCGCGCTCTTCTGCTTCTCGTTCTTCTCGCCTTTTATTTATTTTCTCTAGAGCTTTATTATAATTTTCTAACGCTCTCTTAGAATGTTCTTCATCAAGTTCCTTCGCGGCTTGTCGCACATTTTGACAATTTTTCGAATTATCAGAAGCTCCACACTTCCATTGAAACTCTCTTATTAAGCTTTCATTTTTTTTAAATTCTTCTACGCTGTAGGTTTTTTTCACATCCAGCTGTGATGAGCCCAGTGCAAAGTAGCAATGTTGTTATGAGAACTTTATTCATGATTAATGACTGTCCTGTTGTTGTTTTGCTTTAGCGCGCTCTTCTGCTTCTTGTTCTTCCTCAGCACGCTCTTTTGCTTCTCGTTCGGCTCGCAATTTATTAGTGTCAGCTTCAATTTTTTCAAGTTTAGCCTTCATTTTAGCTTTAAATTCTTCATCTATTTTGCGATTATGTTCATCAATCTCTGCCCGACGTTCTTTCTCAAGTTCAGCGCCTGCTACTCTTAGGTTTTCACAATTTTTTGACGTTCCTATTCCTCCACATCTCGTGACCCATTCATCAAATAATTTTGGATTTTTTTTAAATTCTGCGACGCTATAGGTTTTTTCACATCCAGCTGCGATGAGCCCTGTGCAAAGTAGCAATGTTGTTATGAGAACTTTATTCATTATTTATTGTCCTGTTTCTTTTCAGATTCTTGTTTATCGTCATTTGTAGAGCCAAAGCCTTTCCAATTTTTACGGTTTTCAAATTCAGCTTGCTCTGCATTTTTACAATTTTTCGAATTCAAATCCCCTGACGTCAAACATTTCACTAATACTTCTTCCATCAGTTTTTTATTTTTTTTAAGTTCTTCTACGCTGTAGGTTTTTTCACAACCAGCCGTGATCAGCCCTGTGCAAAGTAGCAATGTTGTTATGATGATCTTGTTCATATTCAAGCCCCTCTTTTTTTCTCGTTTATTGACCACGCATTTTTTGGGCTAAAGCTTTGGTTCGTGCTTTAAATTCTTCCATTTCACGTCTTTCTGCCGCTTTTTCTTCTGCTTGTTGAATCATCATGGCGGCTTGCATTTGGAGTATTTTTGCTTGCAGGTCTGCTTGTACTGCTGCTAATTGTGCTTGAATGCCTTGAATTTTACCCGCATCTTCAGTACTTCCAAGTTCGTCAAGAAGCTTGGTAATTTTTTTTTGTGTTTCACTGGCTTCTTCGTAAACATCTTGGCCTTTTGCCGCTTCTCCTACTACGCGCTGTTCGGCTTTTTTCACTTCTTGTGTGTAAAAAGCATCTACTGCCTCTTTTGAGTCTGCGCCCCCCGCGGGCTCTTTGTATTTAAGTTCTTCTTGCCATTTTTGCGTGTTTTTGCTGCCGCCACCGCCGCCGCCACCGCCGCTGCCCATCGATTGTTGAAAGTGGTTAAAGTCTGAAGGCAGGGCGCCACTGCTCCCTTGCTTGTTAAACATGTCTTTCAATCCCGAAATGTCAGGCTTGACATTTAAGGAGTTATATAATTGTTTCGCTTGATCGAGTTGGCTCTTTAATTGCTCAAGCTGTTGTTTGCCTTGTTGAACTTGTTCTTGCAATTTGTTAAGTTGTTGCACGCTGTTCCGAATTTGTTCTCCCATGTTAGCAGCAGCTGTGGGATCAAATACCACGATGGCAAAGGCATTTGTTTGAAAGCCAAATGAAACTGCATAGACGGCTGTTGCCAATAAAAGTTTTTTCATTGCTTTGACCTTTCTTGAAAAATAGGAAGCCATTTTTCTGGAGATTGTCCAACTTCATCCATAATGGTCTCTAGGAGTTCAATATTCTTGGTGGTGCCACTTAAAATGGCTATTTCATCATCAAAGCCGCGTAAATTTAGTTCTGCTACAACTGAACTTTGTCCTTGTTTGATGAGAAAACGCCGTGACTCACGGCTTAATTCTGATTGTATCAGGTTAAATTCTCTGTCTGATAATTTAAACCCTTCTACATAATCCCCATGATTGCCCTTTTGATTGGGAAAATAAATCTGTGTGGGGCATTGCTCTATAATGGTGTGGGCAATGGTCGAATTGATCGCATCTTTGGGAGATTGCGTTGCAAACAACATCAAACCATTTTGTTTACGGATAGTTTTCAGCCTGTCTTGCGCAAAGGCTTTAAAGGAATCATCTTCTAAGGCTTTCCAAAACTCATCAATGACAATGATAATACGACGCCCATCAATCAAAGACAAAATTCTATGAAAAAGATACATCATCAAGGGTGGACGAATTTCATTATTGTCTAAAAAATCCGTCATGTCATAACCAATAAATTTTGCATCAATGCCAATGTCATCATCAGGATTGTCAAAAACCCACCCTAAGGCATTGCCTTTACACCATCTCTCTAAACGACCCGCTATCCCCTCTCTATGCGTGGTGTCAAAAAACATTTGTAAGGCCGATATTGTCCGTTGTTCTTTGGGTAATAAGGCAAGTTGGTCAACAGCAGCAGAAATATCTTGTCTTTCTGATTCACTGATCTTTTGATCTTCAGAAGAAACAAGCTTGATAATCCATTGCCGTAAAAAAACTCTATCTGCTGGATTGTTATAATCTAACCCCTTAAGCGGCGCTATGCCTGTTGGTTTACCATTCTTCAAAGGCATATAAGTGCCACCACCCGCTCTGACAAAAAGTTCTGCTCCACGATCCTTATCAAAAAAGACCATATTGGGATCATGCTTTTGAAGTTGCGCTAAAAGAAAATTGACAATAACCGTTTTCCCAGAACCAGAGGGACCACAAACAAACGTATTGCCTAAATCACCAAAGTGAAAGTTAAAATAAAACGGTGAACCAGCAGAGGTCTTCATTAGTGCGACCGCTGGTCCCCATACATTGCCATCTATTTTCCCAACCGGAAAGGAATGAAATGGAGAAAGCGCTGCATAATTGCGACTTGTTATCGCACCAGAACGCGTGCGATAAGCATAATTGCCAGGCAATTGTGCCCACCAAGCCGCTGCTAACCCTAAGTCTTCCCGCGCAATGACAGCCCCACCATCTGTAAGACGAGAACGCGCTTTGGCAAGATTATCCGCTAACTCTTGCGGCGTATCAGCAAAAACTGCCAATGATAAATGATGCTCCCCTAAAACAAAACGATTGGATTCAAGATCATCAAGCGCATCATCAAGTTCCATAATTTGTGAACCTGCTCGATCTCCCGCATTGACCATTTGGTTTTGTTTGCGCCCCATAATTTGCTTGGCAGCATTTTTGCTCTTGAAAATAAAAGATTGGGTGAAAATAAACTCAAAGGGAAGGGTGAGCAAACCATCCGCCATGCCTACCCTGGTTTTTGCTGGATATTCTTTCCAGCCAAACATGCCCGCAAATCTCTGTCCTGACTCAGTGCGTATTTCTATGATCTCTTTCCCGAAAATAAGACGGTCTGAGTAAACAGTCGAAGCTATCGTCCCCCATGTGAGAGGGATACGTTCACGACGACCTCCCACCAATTGGTGGATAAACTCACTTTGCTGCGAATAAATATTGCCTTCATGTTCATAAAGACTCAATCTTCTTGCACCATAGCGCTCTAAATTTTGAATAAGATCTGTGGTAATATCTTCAAGTTTGCGAATGGATTCCGCATCAACTTCTGTCTTGTCTTGCTTGGCTTTGCCTAAACGTTTGAAAAACTCCACTAATTTATCCGTTTGATCAACGTGTGGATTCCACAAAATCGAAAGATAAAGATCATTGCGATAAAGCTCCTGAGAAACCATCCGCTCGCGATATTTATCATCTAATTGCTTGGCAAATGTCGATCTAAAAGTCCCGTCCGGATAAATCGTTTCACGCTTTCTGATAATATGGCTATAAAGCGCTATCCGTTCATCCGCAATGTTTTTAAACAGATTGTTGAGCTGTTCGTGAAGCACATTCAGATCAATAATATCCGCTGTCTCAAAGTTAATCCCTTCAAGTTTAATAACGCTCATGAGAGCGCGTGAATCCAACGCAATGATATGCTTGTTGACATGGCGCACGTAAGGGATAATCGCCTCTGGCTGCTTTTCACGCTTGCGCTCTGTTCTATTCATTATAATTCCTCATAATTACGAATTAATCGTAATGGAGAAATACTTCCCCCACCCCATAGACTCGAATTTCTGGCAAAAATACTTGTCTTTTGCCATGTCAGAAGAATACGAAATTTGTTATGGTCATGCTTTAGGATTTCCTTGAATATGAAATGCAGCATCACACCAAAGGTTAGAAGAAAAATATTGCCTGCCATAATGAACAATATCATCGTTCCTATCCCATTTAATCCCATAGCTTCCACCGTCACACCTGCAATCATGGCAGGGCGTGTGCAAGCAAGAAATAGCGTATCTTCTGTTAGCTTTTCGTGCTCTTTCATGGCTTTGAAAGGCTAAAGTTTAACTGGAAAACATTGATACGATTTGCGATGCACCCATAACAATGCCGATGCCAACACAAACAAAGAAAGCTTTACGCATTTCAACATAACCAGCAATCCATGCAAGCCCAATACCAGCAACCGCAATGGTGGCAATTGATGTTGCAATTTTTCCTGTTAAAGCTTTGACTAATTTATCAAGAGCGCCTTCAATTTTTCCGAAGTCACCTGCGGCAAATGCTGGCTCACTCAGTACAATGAAGGCAATAAACAGCATCAATGCTGTTGTTAACCATTTCTTTTGGGTATTGGATAAAAGACCTTTTTCTAAGGTTTGTTCACGAATGAACGAATTATTCATGTTTTTCATGAAAATTCCCCCGCTTTATGTTTAAGTTAATCATAAAATTAATAATTAAAATATTAATCGGGAATCATATAAATGAAAAAAATAAATTTTTCTATCTATAAATTAACAATATTTAATCTTTTATTATTTAATAAACAAAAAATATAGTAATATTCAAAATTATACTTTTAAAATGTTTTCGATCAGTGCTTAAATATCTTATCTTAACGTCTATTATTATTTTTGCTGTAATCTTTTATTTGAATCAGCATACTGAAAAATTTATGCAATCTTCTTTTTTTAAAGGACTAGAAAAAACAATAGAAACTCCCGTTCAAAATCCAAAGTCACAATTGATAGATTATAGAAATCAACACGATGTAAACCAACAAGATGTGGCTTTGCACCCAGAACCATTTGCATCACAATTTTATGAAGAAAATGTACCAGTCTATTCAGGTGCTATACAAGTCACAAGTGGTGTCACCTTTAAAATGATCACGCTCGTAGATGAGGGATGGAGAAAAAAGATTGTCCGCAATATTCGACTATATGGTGTGGAATCTTGTGAAACACGACAGTTTGCCTCTCGCAATGGAATTAAGTGGCCATGTGGTGCTTTCGTCACCGCGTGGCTTGTCTCAAAAACAATCGATAAAAATGTTACTTGTCGCCAAGCACGTGTCATTCAACAGCTTCATTATGCACAATGTTTTGTTGACGGAGTTGATCTGGCACGGTTGGGGCTGGCAGAAGGGTTGATGGTCTTGACAAAAGATCAGCATAATTTCCCATCACCCTCAGACTATAAAACTCTACAATCTGCTGCTCAAAAAGCACAAAACGGTTTATGGTCGAGCCAATTTCAACAACCTGAAGATTGGCGAAGAGATCACGGAAGCTATAATCCCATTGACCATTATTGATAAAGCTTTCTCTTAAGCGTTATTTAATGAAGACAATATTCTACAACGCACCTTAACAGGTAAAAGTTGATCACAATCCATATAGATCTTGATGGACAATTCTCGTTATGGAAAATTGTTGGGTTTAAAATATCCTTATAGGTTGTTTACTACAGCACTATGTGGGAGCGTGTTTCCTCGGCTTATGTCATTTCGTTTTGCTTTTTAAATGAAAGGCTTTTTGCCTCTCAAACTCTTAAATCACCCCCCAAAATTATGACATCAGATCCGCGTTTAATGAGAGGGGATTACCAAGCTTTTGGGGGGAGAGACAAGGGCACCTTGTAAAAGCACACCATTAGGCGCACGTGCTCTTGACCAATAACCAAAAGGCTTTTCTTGTCCTTCTCACGCAACTTTGAAATCATGATTAAAAAGAAAGCTTATAGGGGGCATAAATAGCGCTTTATAGGTATCATAGGTGTTAATCGAAAAAACTAGAAAGAAAATTGCAAACCCTAGTTTTATCGTGTTGAATATTTTTGTATTGCTTTTACCTTGACATGCTTTTTTCAAAGCTACGAGTTGTTTCAAGAGAGGGAGACACAATGGCAAAAAAATAAAAATCCAACTGCGTTAACAGAAGGGATTCTAAAATACTTATACGGTGAATTAAATTCTTCGTACTTCCTAATTTAATTTATCCTATTATGCTGTAAATACCGTTGTGTAAAGCGATGATAGAAGGCATGAAAAGCTTTGCATATTAAGTATTTTTAGATATCGTGATCAGTATTTTAGGGCAGGGTTTGCCTGACGCGCTTATGGAGTAACAAGCCGACACCATCACCCACCTTTGCCTGCTCGTGGGTGTTGCGACAGACCTTGGCACTAGAGGGGGGGGGCATAAGAGCTATGTTTAGTCCTTTCTTATACAAATTTTATCCACACACTCATCCCGCTTGTAACGTGCAAGCGAATATTTTTGATTGATTCAAGATAAGCAGGTTTGAAATGAAAGAATCTTACGATATTCGGGGCTCTCATTCAATATACAAAACAGTTAATTATCATTATAAATCAATATATTGCACGCTTATGAAGTAAATCGCATGTGTGATCAGCTGGAGAAACACGCCCGTGAGAAACTGGACTGTTGACAGCCCGATGGCTGGTAGGACCCCCCATCCTTTGAGGTGTGGGGAGGAAAAGGTCAACGGATGTAATCTGCAAGAGAGATTTTGTGGAAAAGGGATGTCTTTTACATTTTTTTGCCTCCAGTAGAGAGGTTTTAAGCAAAAAAACATTAAAAACAACCTATGTGTATGTCACCCGTGACATACACATAGAACATAAAATCCTTAAACATAGCTGTAGTTGTAACAAAATAAATGTTCAGATTATTTTGAACACACTCAAATTCTAAACGTGATTTCCAGTTACAATAAAAAAGCTTATGAAAAAAAGAGACGAGCAAAATATCAATCGAAATAACATTTGCTTCAAAAGGGTGTACATTGCTTCAAATTAAGCCGGAACTGTTCGCTAAGGCATTGCCAAATATCGCCCATATTTCTCAAATAGGCGCTTCAATCTGAAAATAATTTAATTGGGGCTATGGGCTTTTTACCTAAAATGACCGGAATGTTCCCTCGCGTTGTAGAAGAAAAAAAACGATGGGGCTTTAAAAAAGCCGCTTACGCTATTGGAATTATTGTCGAAAAATATTACCGGCAACGCATCCAATTACTAAGGCAGATATCTGTATCAACATATTGGCTTATAATGATAATTTAGCATTGTTCAACTTGAATTAGAACCCCAAATAACATGAGGATTTTCTCATTTAAAATCTATTCTATGTTAAATCAATTAAAATTACTTGGTTTGCACGTCACAAGTGGGTAGGTCATGTGGGTAAAAACTATACAAGAAAAAACTCAAAATGCCTCGAATGAATTGTTTTAAGTGCTAAGAGCTGTCTGCCAACATCCACGAGCTGGAAAAGTGGGTGGGGGGCTGGCTTTGCGTCGTGGCATGATTGCTAAAAAATCGCGGGGAATTATATCTGGAAAGATTATTTTTTGTTTTGATGAATGTGGAGGGAACTCATGATATAAGGGCCAAAGAAAATATAATCCACCTATTGAGAGGTGATTAATGAGGCTCTCATGATGTATACACTGAAATATATGCAGATCTTCTTTAATTTTTAAGGGAAGAAAGAGGTTATTAGGAATCCCTGAGGGCATATACCACCTCTTTTTCCGAAAGAAAAATATATGACGACTTATTGTTTGTGAAGAGAATACTTAAAATTTTTCACTTAACTTATTAAGCGATTTATTAGAATATACGATTCCTTTAAAGTTCATATCACCAATTTTATTAAAGGCTGTGTAACTTTAAGCGTAGAAAAGTTTAATATCGGATGGTTGATATGAATTTATTTTTAAAAAAGAGTCCGTTATCTCTTTTTTTTTCCCTCTTTATTTCTAAAGTTGGCGATTATGCTTATGAAGTTGTTTTTATTTTACTTGTCTTAGAATTAACAGATAACTTCTTTTTTACAGGTCTTGTGTATTTTTTTCGATTTATCCCTTTTCTCTTTTTTGGACCTATAGGCGGTTGGTTAGCGGATAATTTTTCTTTGAAGAAAAATATGATTTTAAGTGAACTGGTGAGATTATTCGCCTCATTATTCGTTCTTATAACTACTATAACAGGGACCGCACATATTATTGTACTTATTTTGGCAGCAATATGTACAACAATAGGAAGAAGTATTTTCCAACCAAGTTTTCAAGCGGCTATCCCGAAAATGTTTCCAATCAATGATCTGACAAAGGCAAATAGCATTGCACAAATTATAGACGAAACGGCATCTGTAATCGGCCCTTTAGTTTGTTCCCTATTGCTTCTTTTTGCCAATAAATCGGCAGTTCTCATTTTTGATTTTTTTACCTATCTTATATCTATTGTCGTGTTATTTAATCTCGTGAATTTAGATTCAAGCGAGAATAAGCCTTTCAATTTTATAAAAATTTATCGAGAAACCGCTTCCTATCTTCAATATATTTCTACTGAAAATAAACATTTATTCATTACGCTCGTTGGTTCGTCGTTTGCTATTCTCTTTACGGGTGCAATTTTAAGATTTTTAATTCCAGCTTTTATTCTTTCTGTAGGTGGAGAGGAAAGATTTGTGAGTTATATTTTTTCTCTCATGGCTGTTGGAACTATTGTTGGTGGTTTGTTCTATAGTAAAATTATATTAAATGTTACATCGTTGAAGCTCATGATATTTTGGCTTCTTTATGGGATTATTCTGTTTATTATGCCTTTAGTTGTAATGCTTTCTTTAAAACTAATTTTAGGACTAGCCTTTATTTTAGGATTTACTGGCGCATTTGTAGACATTAGTTTAGTTTCAGCTATTCAATTATATTCTCGTCGTGAAGATTTTGGTAAGAGTTTTGGAACCTTTTCAACGTTAGCAAACTCTGCTGAAGCGGTTTCTGGCTTTATTGCTGGACTTTTTGCACTCGTGGGAGTTGTGAGTTCTTTTTTAGCGATGTCTGCATTCGTTATTTCCACTGGAATGATTGGCGTTATAAAAATTAAGATAAATAAAGATTATAATACGCTGACCGTAGATGATGATCATTGATATATCTCTATGCTGTTTCTTTTTTCTAAGATGGTTCATTCATTATATTTGAAACAAAAGTATTTATATTTATAACTGCTTTTTGAGGCGTTTACGTAAAATGGTGTTAATTTGCCAGATTTTACAACAGTTGCTTTGTTTCTAAAAGAAGAGGTTAAAACAATAATGATTAATAAAATATCTGGAAGGCGGATAGAGACATAGAATATAGAAAATGAGCAAAAAGCGCTTAAATTGGTTCTGTAAGTCGTGGGCAATTGATTGGATTAGTTAATCAATGAGAATGCGTTTATTTTATCCTATTATGCCGTAAAACACTGTTGTGTAAAGCGGTGATAGAAGGCATGAAAAGCTTTGCATATTAAGTATTTTTAGATATCGTGATCAAGTATTTAGGGCAGGGTTTGCCTGACGCGCTTATGGAGTAACAAGCCGACACCATCACCCACCTTTGCCTGCTCGTGGGTGTTGCGACAGACCTTGGCACTAGAGGGGGGGGGCATAAGAGCTATGTTTAGTCCTTTCTTATACAAATTTTATCCACACACTCATCCCGCTTGTAACGTGCAAGCGAATATTTTTGATTGATTCAAGATAAGCAGGTTTGAAATGAAAGAATCTTACGATATTCGGGGCTCTCATTCAATATACAAAACAGTTAATTATCATTATAAATCAATATATTGCACGCTTATGAAGTAAATCGCATGTGTGATCAGCTGGAGAAACACGCCCGTGAGAAACTGGACTGTTGACAGCCCGATGGCTGGTAGGCCCCCCCATCCTTTGAGGTGTGGGGAGGAAGTCAATTTCAAAAAACAACAAGTTGCTTCAACTTATTAAATGAGAACTTTTAACGCAAGCTTTGCTTAACGTTGCGATGTTCATGAAATATGGGGTGCAATCTGAAAGGGATTTAATCAAATCTATGGAATTTTTAGCTACAATGAAGGGAATTTTCCCTCATGTTATCGAAAAAATTAAAAAGACTATAAGAAAGAGTGCTTTCTTTTTTATATAAGAAAGCACTCTTGGGGGGGGGGATAAAGGGTAGCTTTACATATTTTAATCTGAAAAGCTGTCCTTTTTATCTTTTTTCCACAGGAAATAAGTTGCAAGTCCAAGAATGGGCACACTCAATTTTGCAAAAGGGAGATGTTGACTGAGAGCTGCAAGGCTGGAAATAGTCGCATCTGTCATCAGTTTGTGGCGTTGTTCTTCTGTCTTTTTTTGTTGGTCATAGCGTTGATAAGCCTTGAGTACACGACTCATAATAAGACCTAATCCCGCAAGAGACAGACAAATTAAAAACATGATGCTGGCGGCGGTAAGGGGCTTCATAACAGAACATAACGCAATAAAACCGATGGTACATAAAAAAAGCAAAGACATGAAGAATGAAATGCTAATAAACCCATAGAAAATTGCTTGAAGGCGTACTTGCTTGACTGTGCTTTTAAGCCCTCCACCGACAAGATGGTTTAAAAGAGGAGCGATAAACTTGTGCATTGCTTAACGACGCAGTAATTGAGAAAGAATAAAACCAACGCCTGCTGCAAAAAGAACGCTTTTGCCAGGATTTTTGCGAACGCATTGGTTCAGAGTTTGTTCAAGATCACTGATTTTGTCTTTTGCTTGAGACATCATGTCTTCACCACTTTCTTTCGCTGAGTGATATAGTTTTTCTGCTTTCTCTTTGGCGGCGTTGAATTTGTTTGCACCAAGATCTGTTAGGGTTGAGGTAATCCCTGAAATTTCAGTGCGTAACGTTTCTAATTGTCCTTGTAGGTCTTTTTCTGAAGCTGTTTTATTGTGCGGCGTTGTTTTATTCATGGCCATGATATTTTTTCCCTCTCTTGATTCATTATATTTGTATTGGTGTGTTCATAGTGATCATTTGCATTGGAGTGAAAATTTTCACTGCTGGGGTAACGCAAAAAGTTTTTTTTGGTTCCCTTCGTTGTCTCATTTAAAATTGTTTTTGATAAAATAAATCTCGTCTATAAAATATGCTCTGTCCGTAAAGGGGCTCGTCTGTTGAAAATTGTCTTATGCTTTTGAAGAAATTTAGCACTATTCTTCAGCTTCTCGTGGTGCAGTTTTTGATAAAAGGTTCTTTAAAAAAAGGCAATGTATTGATTTATAATGATAATTTAGCGTAATTCATATTGAATTGAGACCTTCAAATAACGTAAAATTCTCTCATTTCAAATCTGTTTATCTTGCATCAATCAAAACCACTCATTTGCACATAACAAGTGGGATGAGTGGTGTGGATCAAATTTGTATAAGAAAGGACTAAATATGGCTCTTATGAACCCTCTCTAGTGCCAAGGTTTGTCGCAAACATCCACGAGCTGGCAAAGTGTGTGATGGTGCCGGCTTGCTCCTTCATAAGCGTAAAGATGGAGGTGCTCAATAGATTTACCGTTATACCATTCACGGGCGTCGTCGCGAAATGGGATTGGGTGCTCTTTGAGAGATGTTTCTTTAAAAGGCGCAGTAAGATTTGTTTTTTTACTTGGGACAGGAAAAATACATGGTGGTTGCGATTTTGCAGCAGAAAAAAATGCCATTTTTATGCTTTTAAAGCAAAGAATATTGCGGCTTTTTGCTCTCTGTGTATTTGGGGGCAACACGCGCTCCCCATGATACTTTTTGTCAGTTTAAGATATTGCGATAGTTCTTTTTTTAAAACGTAAGGTATATTTTTATTTTAGGATAGGAGAGGGACTTCAGTGCACGGGTTGTTAGAGATGTGCATATCCTTTTCTTCAAGAGTTTTATGATATTTTTGCTGCTTGTTTCATGGAAGCGAATATTTGCTTGGATTCAAAAGAGCGGCGAAAATAAAAGAAGCTGGCGATATTAAAGGTTCATTCAACAGGAACGATAATGAATTGTTTTTATAAGTCAATGTGTTGTGAGTAGAAAGAGGATGCGTTATTCTTATAAATTAAAATATTATATGCGATACTTCTTGTAAGTTTATCATTTTGCCTAATTTATGCAATAAATTGATTGGGTAAGATAAACTTGTTGAATTGTTAGAGAAAAATTTCTTTAGAATTAAGAGAAAGTTTGTGGAGTAAAACTATACTTGATTTATCAAGTTTTCTTTCTTAAGAGGAATACACAAGTGACGTTAAAAGGGTAGTGGCATTGTGGAACAGTGATGCTATGCGGGGTGACGATCCAGCTCATAAATAAAGATAAGAGCACAAGAATGTGAGATAAAAATGGAATCTGAAACAGTCCCTTTAGATAAAACAGTCCCTTTAGATAATACATCTGCTGTATTGACAGTGCATGATTTTTCTCCTTTTTCCATGTTTATGGCTGCTGATTGGGTGGTGAAAGCCGTTATCATTATTTTGTTACTTGCTTCTCTTATGTCGTGGACAATTGCTTTTGTGAAAATTATTGAGATCACTTTGGCAAAACGAAGAGTTCGTCATGAACTCCAATTGGTTCTTAACGCTCAGACTCTTACACGTTTGGCAGCGAGTTTGAAAGAAAGCAAAGGAGCTGGTGTGTTTTTTCTCAAAGAAGTCCTTAAAGAGGTGTATCTTTCTACACAACAGGTTCATTTTTCTGCTCCTGAAGGGATAAATGAAAGCTCTGGTGAGAGAACTAGTTCAAAGGAAAGTGCACAAACGATTGAAGATATTCTCTTTTATGAGGAGAGCAATCAATATGAAGATGTCTCCCGCGATGTTCGCGATGCTAAGGCTCGTGATGTTCATGAAGGTTTAAAAGAAAGGGTTCACTCGCTTTTGTCGCGTTGCTTGCTGGCTGCTACACGCCGTGTGGCATGTGGAAGCACCGTTCTTGCAACCATTGGTGCAATTGCTCCCTTTGTTGGTCTCTTTGCAACTGTTTGGGGAATTATGAATTCTTTTATTGGAATTGCTCAGTCTCAAACAACGCGATTGGATGTGGTGGCTCCTGGAATTGCCGAAGCTTTATTCGCAACAGCTATTGGGCTTTTTGTAGCTATTCCCGCCGTTGTTATGTATAATAGCCTTATGCGTGCTTTGAATGGTTATCGTAGTGATTTAGGCGATATCGCGGCTGCTCTTGAAAGGCTCTTGAGCCGTGAACTTGATAGACAAAGACAACAGAAAAGTCTTAAAAAATGAAAGCAAGTTTTAATAATGACTGGGAGTCCGATGAGAGTGGGTTGCAGAGCGAAATCAATGTGACCCCTTTTATTGATGTTGTGTTGGTGTTGCTTATTGTTTTTATGGTTGCAGCACCTTTGGCAACATCTGTCATTCCTGTTCAGCTTCCTTCTATCACTCAAGCGCCTTCAGTAGAGCAACCTGATGAGCCTGTTTATGTTACTTTACAAAAAGATCGTTCTCTTTACATTGGTGATCACCTTATAGAACAAGGAACTTTGAGAGAAGCTTTGGTGAAGGAAACCAAGCAAAATTTAGAGACAAAAATTTTAATCAAAGCGGATAGCGAAATTGATTATGGTTTTGTCGTCGATTTACTCAATCAAATACGCATGGCTGGATATCGTAAAATCGGTCTTGTAGGATTGCAAAATTCTCCTCATCTCGCCTCAAACAGTGCGGTCAATAATAAAACAACAGAAGTGATAGACGGTACTGTCGATGAAGAAGGCGGAGTGGATCATGGGGATACTCAACCAAGCCCTGCTATAAACGCTAACGTTTCTACGATAGAAACCACCCCATGATAACAAAACTGTACAGCTTTTGTTGAATGAGTATGTTCATCAAAGGTGGAGAGCCGATATAGAGCGAAATTGATTATGGTTTTGTCGTCGATTTACTCAATCAAATACGCATGGCTGGATATCGTAAAATCGGTCTTGT
>NZ_JBHIOY010000002.1:162239-176686 GCF_042195785.1 Bartonella sp. AP58NXGY
AGGATTGCAAAATTCTCCTCATCTTTCCTCAAGTGGTGTGGTAAATAATAAAAAAACAGGAGTGACAGACAGTGCTGTAGATGGAGAGGGTGGTCATGGAGTGGATCATATGGATGCTCCAATAACAAGTCCTGCGGTAAACGCTAACATTTCTACGATAGAAACTGTTACTGCCCCATGATAACAAAACTGTACAGCTTCTGTTGAAGGAAACACAGTATTTTCATCAAAGGTGGAGAGCCGATATAGAGCGAAATTGATTATGGTTTTGTCATCGATTTATGCAATCAAATACGCATGGGCTCGATATGGTAAATCGAGTCTTGTGGGATTGAAAAGTTGTTCTCATCTTGCCTCAAGTGGTGCGGTAAATAATAAAAAAACAGGGGTGATTATTGCTTGTAGATGATTTAGGTTGGTGCCATCATACTCTTTGCATCTTTATCGCCCCTTTAATTTCGATGCAACTTTTTGATTTATAATAATAATTCATTGTTTGTATATTGAGTGAGAGTTGCGATTATCGTAGGATTCTCGCATTTTGAAGCTGTTTCATGTTGAATCAATCAAAACCATATCTGTTGCTTTACAAGCGGGGAGAGCCCGTGTGGAGTGAAACTGTATAAGACAAGGACTAAAAATGGCTCTTATGAATTGTCTCAAGTGCCAAGGGCTGTCGCAAATATCCACGAGCTGGCAAATGTAATGATGGTGCCGGTTTGCTTCTTCATAAGCAACAAGTTTCGTACGCTGTGTTCATAAGAAGCATTTTTAATCTTTTCTTTCGTTTTTCCCACTCCATTAGCTGTGCTTGTAATTTGCAACAGATATGGTTTTGATTGATTCAATATAAATAGATTTGAAATGAGAGAAACTTGTCGTATTTGGATTTTTTATTAAAGGTGTAAAAAATAAATTTTCCACTTATGCCATAAAAACATCGTTGTTTAGAGCGGTGATATAAGGCATGAAAAGCTTTAGATATTTAAGTGTTTTTAGATATCGTGATCAAGTATTCAGGGCAGGGCTTGTCTATCGCGCCTTATGAAGTGAACCGCGTAAATGGTCAGCAGGTGAAACCTGCCGAGAGAGGCTGGACTGTTGATTGTCCGGTGACTGGTAGGAATCTTCCTCCTTTGAGGTGTGGGGAGGAGGTCAATCTGAGAGATCACTGTGATGTGGAGATTGTATCCATTATAAGCGGTGTGTGAGCTCGAGTTAATGCCAATGTTTTTGTTATGAGAGCGGATGGAAGCATATCCGGTGATAACGAAGTTTTGTAGAGCGCAAGCAACAACGGTGTGGTGGAGAAATGCTGTTTGTGTGTGATGTGGAGAGGGCAAACAATGGCGCAGACATTGACTTGAATAACCGGTGAGATGACTGTTTGCGCTATGCGCATTCCCCGTTTTATGGAAAAGTCTTTTTGACCACAATTGATGAAAAGGACTTTGACTTTGCTGTGGTCATCACTGTTAATTATTCCAGGGGGGCATGTGATGCGCTGCTTTAGGGCTTATGCTAGAGCGTGAATGGATGTGTGGCTTTAAAAGCCCAAGGGGTCAATGAAAGAAATAATCAATGAAAGATGAGGTCTGTTGGAATAAGGGCACGCTCTTCAGGTGGCAAGAGTGAGCGTTTCTTCTTTTCCAATGGCGGCGTGTAGATTGCGGCGCGTAGATTAAGGCTAGCAGAACCAGTTGTTGTATAATGAGAAAGTTTCCTTGTCTCAACTGCAAGACGCTGAACGGATAACATCACGGGGTATGAAGGCTGAGAAGAGACAAAAGAGAAGAAAGCATGCTTGTTTAGAAGCCGCATTTCATGAAAGAGTCTTGGGAGTAAATATACGCTTTCTTGAGCTTTAAAAGCCCAAGGTAATTTAGGTGCAGATTGTGCGGTGTGTTGCTTTAAGAGAAGTGGTTTTTTAAGCTTCTTAAGTGTGCCCCGTTGAACCAAAACCTCCTGTTCCACGGCTTTCACTATGGCTTTGAGGACTGTCTTTTTGTTCTGGTTCAATGGCGCAGACATTGACTTGAACAACCGGTGAGATGACTGTTTGCGCTATGCGCATTCCCCGTTGGATAGAAAAGTTTTCTTGTCCCAAATTGATAAGGAGGACTTTGACTTCACCACGGTAGTCACTATCAATTGTTCCAGGAGTGTTGAGGCAAGTGATGCCATGCTTTAAGGCTAAGCCAGAGCGTGGACGTATTTGTGCTTCAAACCCAAGTGATAAATGAAAAATGAGACCTGTTGGAATAAGGGCACGCTCCCCAGGTGCAAGAGTGAGCGTTTCTTCTTCTCCAATGGCGGCGCGTAGATCAAGGCCAGCAGAACCAGCTGTCGCATAATGAGGAAGTTCTAAACCTTGTCCATGTGCAAGACGTTCAACGAATAAAGTTACAGGGTGTGAAGGTTGAGAAGAAACAGGATTTTCTTGGTTGTTGAGAGGTGCGTTGGTTTTAGTGTGCGGCATGATCAAGGCATTTCCAAAATATGAGGTCTAGAAGAAAATGATACTTTAACAAAAGATACCCATAAAACAAGTCGATAAAGGTTTGTTTATGGAGGTTGTCCCCAGAGCTTGGTTATCATCTCTTGCTAATCTAGAATACTCTACAGCATTATCCCAAAATACTATCAACAGAATTCCAAAGAATGGCAATATATTGATTAATAATGATAATTCACTATTTTTGTATGTTGAATGAGAGTCGCGAATATTTGTAAATTTCTCTTTTTTTGAAGCAATCAAAACCATGTCGCTTGCGCGTTACACGCTGAGAGAGCCCGTGTGGAGTGAATTTATATGAGATAAGGACTAAAAATGCCTCTCATGAATCATCTCAAGGGGCAAAAGCTTTTGTTCGTAATATTCAGGGTTAGCAAAGTGTGTGATGGTGCTGGTATATCTCTTCAACCTATTGCTGGAAAGTTTTGCGTTTTATGGCGTTGTTTGCCTAAAAGAGCGCGTGCTTTTGTTGTTGCCTGTAAATCAACATCCAACTCTAAGGCAGCCACATGTTTGAGACAAAGATTAAGAGCTCTATAAGGCAACACATTGATTTATAATGATAATTTATCTTTATTCATATTGAGTTAAAACTCCGAATATCGAAAGATTCTCTCATTTCAAATCTGTGTATGTTGAATCAATCAAAATCACTTGCTTGCACATCATAAGCGGGGTTGGCGTGTGGGTAAAAACTGTAGAAGAAAGGATTAAAAATGGCTCTTATGAACCGTCTTAAGAGCCAAGATCTGTGTCGCAACATCTACGAGCTGGAAAAGTGTGTGATGGTGCCTTGCTTGCTCCTTCATAAGCGTAAAGATGGTGGTGCTCAATGGCTTTATCGTTATACCATTCACGGACGCCGTCGTGAAATGGGCTTGGGTGCGTTGCGAAACGTTTCTTAAAAAAAGTACGTGAATGTGCAAATCAATGGCGTTCTGTTTTACATGAGGGGCGTGACCCCATTAAAGAATGTGAAAAACAAAAACGTGAAGCAATAAGCAATCTCCATTATTTAAAAGACATTGCTTTAAATGCTTTTGAAAGTGGTAAAGCCGAACTAAAGAATGATGGTAAAGATGGTAGCTGGTTTGCGCCTTTGCGGCTTTACATTCTCCCTAAATTAGGCTGTTTTCCCATTTCAGAGATTAAACAAACAGAGATACGCGATATCCTTGCTCCTATTTGGCATACAAAAACTGGAACTGCTTAAAGAGACATCCCTTAATGCACCCAAGCCCATTTCACGACGGTGCCCATGAATGGTATAACAATGGCATAACGATAAAGTCATTGAGCACCTCCATCTTTACGTTTGTGAAGGAGCAAGCCGGCACCATCATACACTTTGCTAGCTCGTGGGTGTTGCCGACAGCTCTTAGCTCTTAAGATGGTTCATAGGAGGAATTTTTACTCTTTTTTTTCCTTATTTTTACCCCCACGCTAGCTCCGCTTTTCGCTTTTGACGTGCAAGCAAGTGATATTAATTGATTCAATATGAGAGGGTTTTGGAATGAGAAAATCTTATTCTATTTGGAGTTATGATTCAAGTTGAAATGATTATTTATCATTATAAATCAATATGTTATTTCTAAAAGGAACGACACGTTAGAGATCTAAATCATGGATTGTGGATAGGATTTCTTAGATACTGCCGATAAGAATACCCGTGGCAAAAACCAAGGCACCTCCAATGATGACCTGTAAAGAAGCGCGCCAAAAGGGAGTCGACATGAATCTGTTCTGAATCCAGACGATGGCGCCTAGTTCGAAAAAAACAATGATAAAGGCAATAATCGTCGCTACATAAAAAGAATTGATTAAATAGGGAAGGGTATGGCCTAATCCTCCTAATGTGGTCATAATGCCGCTGGCAAGGCCTCTTTTTAATGGCGAACCACGTCCTGATAATTTGCCGTCATCATGGGCTGCTTCTGTGAAACCCATCGAAAGTCCCGCACCAATTGAAGCTGAGAGCCCTATCAAAAAAGTTTGATGCGTGTCTCCCGTGGCAAAAGCTGCGGCAAAAATGGGGGCAAGGGTGGAAACAGAGCCATCCATTAACCCTGCAAGACCTGGTTGAATCCACGTCAAAAGTGTTTGTCTTTGCGTTTTTGTAGGCTTTTTTATGGTGTGATTTGCCGCTGTTGTTTTTGAGGAGGAATGGCGGCTCTTGCCTTTCACAAGAGAAGTTTTGTCACATAATGAACCGATAGTGTTTGCACGATTATGGCAAGAAAGGCACAAAAGTTGCTTATAATTTTTAAGCTCTTGAAGCCCCATGGCGGTAAAAATCGCGGCTTCCCTAGAGGAATAAGGTTCGAGAGCTTTTGCATATTTTAAATAGAGCGCCGCATGCTGCTCTTTTGCTTTGAGTGCGCGAATCATCATTGTTTGTGCTGAACGAAAGAACAGAGCTTTACGTTGTACAAATGAAAAAAACGATTTCAACATTTTCTGTTCCTTTGCACTTTAGAATAATTCTAAAACATAAGAAAAATAAACCGAAAGTCAATCTAAAAGTTCAAAACTGAAAAATTGCAAAAAGGTTGCAGTAAAAAAATGCTGGGGTGCTATGAAAGTAAGCTGGCAAATAAATTCAAGTACAGGAAGATTTATTAAGTGGGGTCGAGAGGGGGGCGTGAAAGCATTGAGAGAAAATATGCTTTATTATGCTAAAGGGACGTTTTCAATGGAGCGTTCCACTGTAGTGTGCTAGAAAATATATGGAAATAAGCGGGCACTATCATTCATTTGACGGATTCAAAAGACGATGATAATCTTTGGAATTTGAGATAATTCTTTAAAAGAGACTTTTTTCAAGGAACAAATGCCTATTTCATGAGGACGTTCGTGAAGAGTATAAAAGAGTAAAACAGTAAAGCCTTCATACAATAATATACACTAAATAATATAAACTCCATTGAGTCTTTCCATCTTTACGCTGCATAAAAGATATTGATTTATAATGATAATCTAGCGTTATTCATATTGAATTAGCCTCCCGAATAATGTGGGATTCTCTCATTTCAAATCTGCTTATCTTGAATCAATCAAAGTCACTTGCTTGCACGTTACAAGCGGGGTTGGCGTGTGGGTAAAAACTATAGAAGAAAGAACTAAAAATGACTCTTATGAACCGTCTTAAGAGCCAAGGGCTGTCGCAACATTGGGGGCTGGCAAATATAATGATAGTGCTGGCTTGTTACTTCATAAAGAGCAAGCCGGCATCGTCATACACCTTAGCTCCCAGTGTTGCGACAGCTTTTAGAACGGTTCATTATAGGCATGGCATTTTATTGTACAGTTTTACGCCAATCATTCCGCTTGTGGAGGTGTAAGACAGTATTCTTATGATATTTACGCGCATTTTAGCGTTGTTACAGCTTTTGCATTTAGGTGGATTTGTTAGCGTGTAACGAATTATCTTTTGTGCTGTAATTGCAGGGACAGATAAAGGTGGGAGTGCATAAATGACAGAGATATTATCATATCAAATTGTTTGATCACGCATAAAAATTTATGCTTTATGAAGGGGCATTTATCGCCTTGTAACTTGCCTGATATCTTGCATGAAAGCCCAAAATTCAGTAAAATTCTCTCACTTCAAAACTTCTTATCTTAAATCAATTCAAATCATTTTCTTGTGTATCACAAGGAGGAGTGTGGGTGCTGTGTTTTTATTTAAAGTATGGGATGAATTGAAATGTGAGAAGTGCATAATCTCTACGCGTTAACAAACGTTTTTGATGTTTTTAAAAAAGAGCGAAATTGTGCAGAAAAAAGAGGAACTCTATGGACATTGATGATAGTTTAGAATGGTTTTTGGGTTTGCACAAACTAACAATACCGCAGGCAGCGCTTTTAATAGTTGGATTAAATCCAGGAAAGTGTTTGTTTCACGATGAAATGGAACCAGAAAAGAGTGATATTTACGAAGATAACCTTTCCGTATCATCAGAGAAAACTGCTTGTTTCCGAGGAGCTTATAATGCCATAGTTCAGGCAGGAAAAGACGATCAATTAAAGATAGAATGGTCGAGTTTTTCTAATTATATAGAGACATATTCCTCATATGTTCTCGTTGATGATTTAAAAGAATGGCTTTCGTCGCGTGGTCTGCGTCCTGCGTTTTTTTTTCCTGAGGATGATTCTGCTGAGACTAAGGATCAGAAATATTATGCGTTTCAAGATCCAACGCATCCACGTTATGCTCCAAAGCTTGCTGCTATTGTTGCGGCATGGGAAGCGGTGAGTGAGGCTGAGGGTGGTAAAACTGTTAAAGGAACGCTTATAAAGTGGCTGCAACAGAATGCTGATCAATATGATTTACGCAATAAGAAAAATGGTAAGTTAAAAGAGGATGTTATTGAGCAGCTTGCAAGTATTGCGAATTGGGAACCTACCGGAGGGGCGCCTAAGACACCTGCCAATTAATTTTATCAAAAGAAAAAAACAAAAAAATCACTAAAATTGTGCTGCTTTTTTTGATAATTTTGAAGGTAATCTCTTTTTCTGGGGGAGATTTTTACTTTTCTTCCCTAGATTATAAGTAATTGTTTTTCAATGAAAATAATTTTTATAGTGTTCCTCTGACTGTTCAGGCGGGGGAAAATAGATATTTTGGGGCAGTAAAATTTACCCTGTAGTTTTCGTAACTTACCTCTCTATTTTTGTTTGATTTTTTTGGGCACTTTTAAAATCCAAATCAACTGAAATGGAGTTAAATATGAAAAAAAGACTTTCTTTTTTTACGGTGCGTGGAAGTGCAAAAAATTCTCAAGTAAGTGCACCGATATTGGAGCAGCCTGTTGCTGATGAGGTGGTGCGTAAATCGTTTAGAATAGGTCTATTATCGTGTTGGTTAAAGTTTGAACTTACCCTTGTTATGGAAAAGGTCAAAGCTGAGCGTCATGTGCGCTCTCCATAAAGAAATCTTGTCATCTCTTATGGATTGCAAAAAAGAGGTTATTGATATGGGGTGCAAAAAAAGAGGCAGTGAGAGCATCAGAAATTTGGCAGTAAAGAAAATTAATTCAATCGTTTGGCATAGTTTTTTTGTTAATGTGAAGCTTATAGCCTATGTGAAGCCTATATTATATACGGGAGCATTTCTGCTTTATGAGAAATATTCCCATTTATCGAGAATTTTTCTGCTTGTCATAGTTTTTTCTCAAAAGGTGTGAAGGTTTTTGCTTTTCGTAGAAACTTTTTGCAAAACAATACAGGCGGATGTGCTTTTTTAAAGTTATGGCTTTTTATGGACTGAAAAAATTCCTTTTGAAGCGATATAGAAGCTTATAAGGGAGAAAAATAGGCTTGAGACGACATTCCAACCGGCAAATGAGAGAAAAAGAAAGCGTACGGATGCTTCAGAACAAGAAGGAGGATGAATGTTGTTTAATTGGTTAAGCAGCTGGTTAACGTCTGAGGTTTTTCTCATTGCGTTTGAACCACAACTGAGGGGCGCTTCCCAAAAGCCATATTCAACACCTGCATGATAAACAGCTAAAACAAGGCTGATGCTCATTAAGATGAAAACACATAAAAATAAAAGTTGTATCCAAGAAGACAGGCGAAAAAAATATGCCCCAAAACCCGCTAAGAGCAAAAATGGTATGGCACCGTAATAGGGAAAACGCTCTATGAGACATAAATCGCAAGGAAGATAGCCGCCAAGATATTCAAAACTAAGGGCGAGACCTATTGTGGTGGACAAGCAAAGAGTGAGAAAAAAAGCCCAGAAACATTGTTCTTTTCTGCTGGGTTCAATATGAAGGTGCTTGTGTAAAAGTGGGTGAGAAGACAAAACGCATGCCATTAAGTCTGTTCCTTATAAAAGCTGCTTATTAAAAAAAGCGATGAAAACCCCATAAATTAAAAGGAGACTAACAAAACCAATGAGAATAATCCATTTGAAATGCTGTGCTAAAAAATTCATTGCTTTTTGCCCAAAATGTTTCATAAGCCACGCGAGAAGATAAAATCGAGCGCCTCTGGAAAAAATACAAATAAGAATGAAAAATTCAAGACGCACACTCATAACACCAGCCAAAATTGTGACAATCTTGATGGGGGGAAGATGTAAAAAACCTGATGTGATCAGTAAAATAATGAGAAATTGTAGGGTTGCATTGTTTTTTAGAGATTCAAAACTTTCAACTTTACCGTAAAATTCTAAAATAGGTTTGGCAAGGGTGTCATAGGCAAAATGTCCTATAAACCAACCGGCAATTCCTCCTAAAACAGAACAGATCGTCGCAAGAAAAGCATAGTGATAAACCCGCTTTTGATGGATAAGGAGCATTGGAATATATAAAACATCTATGGGGATTGGAAAAACAGAACTTTCAATAAAGGCAATGAAACCAAGCCAGTGTGGTGCTGTACGCCGATTTGCTAAAGAAATCGTCCAAAGCTTTAATTTGTTTAATATCATGTGTTTTTTATAAAATTAAGAGGTAAAGACTTTACAAATGAGGTTTCTATAAATCCGGTAGAGACAATATTTCATAAAACAAATAAAAAATGATATGAATTCTAAAAAAATGAGAAGTCTTCTGTTGACGAATCTGTTCTTCTTCATATAGTGCAAAAGGGTAATCGACAAGTCTGTCTTTTATAGTAATGTGCGGGTGTGGTGGAACTGGTAGACGCGCCAGACTCAAAATCTGGTTCCGAAAGGAGTGTCGGTTCGAGTCCGACCACCCGCACCACTTATAGATTTTCTACACTATCACTTGATATCGTTGTTTATCTTATTGTATTGTTTTTATTTAATTAATTGTCTTTTATATACGACCTTGATATCTGATGAATCTGTCAAAAGCGCAATTCAAAAGGTGGTTTAAAAAGTGATTAGGAAAACAAGAATACGTAATAGATTTGCGGCTTTCTCTGTAAAAAAAATTTGCCTAAAGGTAAATATGCGGATGGAGCTGGACTTGTGTGGCTTATCTCGACCGCATGAATACTTTCCTTTATCTGTTATGACATTTGAAATTGTATGAGAGTAACCTCATCTTTGGATTTGGCTTTTTTCGCTCTAAGGGATGAAAATTCTAAAACCCGTGCTTGTTTGTAAATGATACAGCTCTTTTCAGTGGGGCACATCTGCTGGACATTGCAGGGGTAGAGTACTTATATCATCAAATGACGGTATTCTATTATGCTGTAAAACAGCGTTGTTGAGAGCATTGATATAAGGCATGAAAAGTTTTCCATATTATTAAGTGTTTTTAAATATCGTGATCCGTATTCAGGGCAGGGCTTGTTTGTTGCACTTATGAAGTGGACCGCATGAGGGGTCAGCAGGTGGAACCTACCCGTGAAAAGCTAGACTGTTGACAGACCAGTGGCTGGTAGGAATCTTCCTCCTTTGAGGTGTGAGGAAGAGGGCAAGATGTAAAAAGATAAGGTTATTTTTAAAATAATTATATATGAATCTGCTTGGTGCTATCGATGAGTGAGAACTTTTAATAGGACTACAGCTTATGGGAAAATAGAATAGAGTTTGTTCTTGAAGGATGCTTTGCTGGTTGCTGTTGTCATGTCTATGATTGTTTACAATGATGTTGGTGTTATTTTTTTGATGCGCTGCATAAAGACACTTCATTTGAAGTGTTATTATAATACAACCTCCTTAAAACGTTAAAGCGTTTTTTAAGAGGCATTGGATATTTCGGGAAAGGGCTTGCCCATAGCGCTTGATGCATGTTCATCACATGAATAGCAAGCCAAGAGAAACTAGACTCTATTAAGAATACGACCTGTTTACAGACTGGTGTGGGTTTTGGATTTTTTATCCTTTGAAGAGGGAGGCAAGTGAATTCTCATGACCCTATATAAAGTGAATCCTATAAGCAGGAAGTCGATGAATTTACACCGAAAAAATCGGATTATTTATAGGTTAGTGAGGGAAGCTTTCAGATGTGAAGAGGAGATTATGTTCCTTATTTGCGCTATTCAAAGGATTGTCATCTTTTCTTTTACTGAACGGTTGTCTTTGACAACAGAGTTTTTTCTTACAAGAGTGTACAAATATGCAAAGTGTGAAGATATAAGTGGAAAGCGGATTGGATAAAATCTCCAAGGATGGATTTGTTATCTTGTTTGGTTGTCTTATGAAGTTAAGTGCGAGAAGTGGTTCGGGGTGTTACTATTCAAAACAACTGGATTGTTTATGGGGTAAAGAGAACGCTTTCCTTTTTAGACGTGAAGAGAAGGTTGAAAATTTAACCTATGAAACAATCTCCTATTTTATGCTGTTGTTATGTTATCATCATATGAAGCTGTCATTAATGCGCTGTATCCGTATTTATTTTAAAGAAATATCTCTTATAAGTGCTCTCATTCATTTTACGATGGCGCCCAATTGTAAGATGTTAAAACACTCGTGAAGTGTATAAAAGCTTTAAGAAGAAGCAAGCCGGCACTATCACACACTTTGTGCTCGCTCGTGGGTATTGCAACAGGCTCTTAGCACTTTAGGTTTCTTTATAGCTCTTGGTCCTTGAGATGGTTCATGAGAGGCTCTTTAAATTCTTTCTTGTACACATTCACTCCATACAGGCTCTCCCCGATTATAACGTGTACGCGACATGATTTTGTTTGAGTGAACAAGAATAGATTTGAAATAAGAGAATCTTACGTTATTCGGGACTCCCATTCAAGGTGAATGATTCTAAATTATTTTTATAAACCAATGTGTTGTAGCTATTATATTCCAAATGCATACCATGAAAGGTTCAAAGGATGGGAGCTTGCTTTAAGAAAAGTTGGATTGTTTCGTAACCATTTGTTTGAAGTTTAGCACTGGTTTCAAAAATCTTCGTCTTTCTAAGGGAAAAGGCGCTATAAAAAAACCCTGTTTTTAACAGGGTTTTTTAACAGTTCAATTTTTACAAGATATTAGAATTTATAAGCAATGCCAAGGCGAAAATCATGTGTTTTTGAGGCGATTTTAAGTTTATCGTCGGCAAATTTCTGTTTAAAAAAATCTGAATAGCGATATTCTGTACGCATGACGATGTTATCTGTCATTGCAAGATCAAAACCACCACCAATAGTGTAACCAACCATGATTTTTGTCTCATCTAATACATTGCCAGAAGCAAATACTGTCGAATCTTCTTGCGATTTTGTTAACAGTGACATGATATATTGCATCTGTGTGTAGGCGATACCCCCTGCAATATAAGGCATAAGACGATGGGAAGCAAAACCAATACGCGCGCGTGCGGCGCCAGCCCATTTTTCTTTCAATGTTACACTGCTTACAACAATGTCACCATAGTTGGGTATCGTTTCATCTTGGGCTGCAGGTTTTATAATAGGAATCCCAGCTTTTTTAAAGGCAACGTTAATCGTGTCTAATTCATCTAGAATTCTCTTTTCATTGCCTGTTTGGGTGTCTTTTCTCCCAGACCAGACCATGTCCGTATCAAAACTGAAAATAAGGTTATTTCCCAGATCAATATTAGAGCCTGCATACAAACCTGCTCTCAATCCTGATGGTTTGGGAGATAAGCCTCTATCAACCCAAGCCCATTTCCCCTCTCTGGATTCTTGTGCGTAATTTAGAGTGTTTTGACTGGAAAAATATCCAATTTGTCCTCCTAAATAAAAACCAGACCAAGAAAAAGGCGCAGAGACAGTAACCGGTGAGATACGTGGCGATAAAACGTTTGACGATGAAACATTCGATTTTGGTTGCTTAAAGATTACCGTATCTGCTGCTTGCGCTGTTGAAGCGGTAATGAAAGCGAAAATAGACAGCGTAATTAAACATTTTGTATTCATAAAAACGTCCCCAATTTGTTTTAAATCAAAACACATTGTATATTAATTGGTTAAAAAAATCTATAGTTAATATCATTATGAAAAATAAAATCCTCTAAAAATTTATGCCTACGTAACTTTGAAAGTTTTTTTAACTTGTTTTTCATGCGGTTTTCATTATGGAAGCGTTGATTTGCAAGCTTTTTAATATAGTCCTTCATTGTACTCTATGTTTTAGAAAACATTATGCTATAGCAAATAATGTTTTAGTTTGTTATAAAAACCATTATTTTATATATAAAAATACTTTTTATTATTTATTCGATAGACGCAATATCCATTATGGGTGATATTAAAAATGCATGTTAGCGCTGTTATATTCTTTGCCAGTTTCCAATATTGCGATAGCTCTTGGTGTTTGAGAAATGCGTGACGTTATTTTTTTCAATCGTTTTTATTTATATGACGCTCTCGCTTATGACGCTCAAGCGAATAATTTTGGCGAATAATCTTGATTGATTCAATACAATAGGAAGAACAAGTAAGGGGCAATACCAAGAATAAAAAGGGGAGAAGTGGGAGAATCTTAAGATCATCAGGCTTCTTATGCACCATGTAAAACGATAAATTATCTCCCTTCTTGTTTGCCTAAGCTAGAATGTGGATCAGAGCCTAAAACCGAATGTCATGGGTAGCTTTAAAGAGATTAGTGCACATCTATTCAGGCTTTTGTGGAAATGGGTGAGAGCTCCATGAGGAGTGGGACTCCCATGAGGCGTGAGGGCTTCCATGTTGGGGGAGGGGCTTTAAATTTATTGCGAGTAGTCTTAAAGGAGACCTCCGAGAGTAGGCGGATTGTTTCGGCAAAGGCAATGTTAAAACCGTTTGGTGCATTAAGTTCTGTTCAAAGAGTTGTTCTTCTTTTGGCAATATCCTGATTTATCAATGATAATTGAGTGCTCTTCAATGTGTATGAGAACCTTGACCGCCTTAAGATTTTCGCGTTTGTTGCTTGTTGCATCAAACAAAATCTATGTCTCTTGCACGTTACAAGCGGGGAGAGTCCTGTGTGGAGTGAAACTGTATAAAACAAGGACAAAATCCCCTCATGACTCCAATACCAAGGGATTTCACGCAATCGTGGGCAAGAGTCGCAACGGCGATGAGAGTCTAATGAGACCCTAAAATGAATGTTGTAGAGTCATCATAATCGGGGTGTTTGCATCCCGATTTTTTAACAGAAAGGCTTAAGAAGTTTTCATCTTCTTTATAGGGGCTTTTGGGGAGAATAGACTGATTTATAAGTGGATAATTTAGTGCTCTTCAACGTGAATGGGACCCTTAAACATCTTAAGGTTTTCTCGTTTCAAGTTTGTTGCTTGTTGTATCAAACAAAATCCATGTCTCTTGCACGTTACAAGCGGGGAGAGCCCTGTGTGGAGTGAAACTGTATAAGACAAGGACAAAAGCCCCCCATGAACTTGTCTCCAATACCAAGAGGTGTCACGCAATCGTGGACGTTGGTAGAAGTTGTGTTGATGGTGCTGGTTTGCTCTAAGCGTAAAGATGGGGGCGTTCAATGGCGTTTAAGGCTATATCATTTACGGACACTGTCGCGAAATGGGCTTGAGAACAAGAGATATGTTTCTTTAAAAAACGTGTAAATTAGCTACGCAAGTATATTTGATTTGGGGTGTTCTATTTTACATGAAGGACGTGATTCCATTAAAGAACGTGAAAAATAAAAGCGTGAGGCAATGCGTCCTCTCTATTCGTTAAAAGATATTGCTCTTGACGTTTTTGAAAGTTGTAAGGCTAAATTAAAGGATGCAAAGCTGGAGATTGGTTTTACCTTACGGCTTTACATTCTTTGCAAATGAGGCTGTATTTTCATTACAGAGATGATCCAAAAAGGGATATGCAATACACTCATCCTCTTTGGTATATAAGCTGCAACAGTAGAGAAAACCCTCAAACCACTTTAATCTTTGTTTCAAAGCTACATTAAAGGATGCAAAGCTGGAGATTGGTTTTACCTTACGGCTTTATATTCTCTGCAAATGAGGCTGTATTTCCATTACAGAGATGATCCAAAAAGGGATATGCAATACACTCATCCTCTTTGGTATATAAGCTGCAACAGTAGAGAAAA
>NZ_JBHIOY010000002.1:176786-186204 GCF_042195785.1 Bartonella sp. AP58NXGY
ATTAAAGGATGCAAAGCTGGAGATTGGTTTTACCTTACGGCTTTATATTCTCTGCAAATGAGGCTGTATTTCCATTATAGAGATGATCCAAAAAGGGATATGCAATACACTCATCCTCTTTGGCATGTAAGCTGCAACAGCAGAGAAAGCTTTCAAACCACTTTAATCTTGCTGCTGCAGTAAGTTTGGATGTTGATTGACAAGCAATAACAAAAGCATGCGCCCTCTTTATTGGGGCGCAATCATTTTTTTAGGATCAACCAGCCGATCATAATCATCACCAGAAACACCAGCTTTTAGTGCTTCTGTGCGCAAAGTTGTATCATTTTTATGCGCTGCTTTGGCAATCTCAGCAGCTTTTTCATAGCCAATTTCTGGTGCAAGAGCTGTGACTAACATGAGAGAGCGCTCCATGAGAGAGTGAATATGAATGCGATTGGCCCGTAATCCTTGAATGCAATGTAGATCAAAAGAGCGCATGCAATCACCAAGAAGTGTAATCGATTGTAAAACGTTATAGCCAATGACAGGTTTATAAACGTTGAGTTCAAAATGTCCTTGGCTGGCGGCAAATGTTACGCTGGTATGATTCCCAAAGACTTGGCAAGAAACCATTGTCATGGCTTCACACTGGGTGGGGTTAACTTTGCCTGGCATAATAGAAGAGCCGGGTTCATTTTCAGGCAAGTTTAGTTCGCCTAAACCAGAGCGTGGACCAGAGCCTAAAAACCGAATGTCATTGGCAATTTTAAAGAGATCTGCGGCTAATGCATTCAGACTTCCGTGGAAATGGGCAAGCGCCCCATGATGGGCGAGAGCTTCAAATTTATTGTGTGCCGTCTTAAAAGGGATCCCTGTGAGGGAGCTAATTGTTTCGGCAAAGGCGACGTCGAAACCTTTGGGGGCATTGAGCCCTGTTCCGACAGCCGTCCCTCCTTGGGCGAGCATTTGAACATCGGTAAGAGCGGTTTCAATACGCTGAAGATTGGCTTCTAGTGCTACGCGATAGCCTGAAAATTCTTGTGCAAGGGTTAAGGGGGTTGCATCTTGCGTATGGGTTCTTCCGATTTTGATGATGTCGGCAAATTCTTCTTCTTTCTTTCTTAAAGTGGTAATCAGCGCTTCAAGAATGGGAAAAAGATGTTGGCGCGTTTGCAGCGTGGTGGCAATGTGAAGTGCTGTGGGAAAGGAATCATTCGATGATTGACTCATATTGACATGGTCATTGGGATGAACAGGCTTTTTGCTTCCCAGTTTGCCACCCAAAAGCATGCTGGCATGGTTGGCAATAACTTCGTTAACATTCATATTGCTTTGTGTCCCTGAGCCTGTTTGCCAAACAGAAAGAGGAAAATGCGTGTCGAATGCGCCAGAGAGAACTTCATCTGCGGCAGTGACAATGGCTTTTCCAATCTTTGGGGAAAGTTTGCCTTTGTCCATATTTACAAGTGCAGCGGCTTTTTTTACAAGACTTAAGGCGTAAATAATGGTAAGAGGCTGCTTTTCACTGCCAATATTAAAATTATGCAGAGAACGTTCAGTTTGTGCGCCCCAATAACGATCTTGACGTACCGAAATCGTTCCAAAGCTATCCGTTTCCTGACGTGTTTCAACCATGATAAGATCCTTTTTTGTTCACGGGTTCTTAAAGGAGCTAAATAACGCGAAAGTGGAATAAGAGGCAAGACTTTGAATCTTCTTTGAGAGAAATTTTTTATGACTATTTTTTTATGGTTATTCTTGACATTGAGAAATACCGATTTTATATCTTAGATAGTGTTAGCACTCACATGAAGAGAGTGCTAGCAAGAATTTTAAGATTAATCCAATTATGTTCAGTTTTAAGGATTTAAAACATGGCTAATATACAATTCCGCCCACTTCACGACCGTGTCGTTGTCCGTCGGGTTGAATCTGAAAATAAAACGGCTGGTGGGATCATTATCCCTGATACAGCGAAAGAAAAACCTCAAGAAGGCGAAGTGATTGCTGTTGGCAATGGCGCTCTGGATGATAACGGAAAGCGTGTGCCTTTGGAAGTAAAAACAGGAGACCGTATTTTATTTGGAAAATGGTCTGGAACTGAAGTCAAGATTAATGGGGAAGACCTCCTCATCATGAAAGAATCTGACATTATGGGAATTATGGGCTAATTGAAGCACTTAATTTTTCATTGTGTACTATTTTGAAAAAAACTCCAAGGAGAAATTAAATGGCTGCTAAAGAAGTCAAATTTGGCCGTGATGCGCGTGAGCGTTTGTTGCGCGGTGTCGACATTCTTGCTAATGCTGTGAAGGTGACACTCGGCCCTAAAGGTCGCAATGTGGTGATTGATAAATCATTTGGTGCGCCTCGCATCACAAAAGATGGTGTATCCGTTGCAAAAGAAATCGAACTGGAAGATAAGTTCGAGAATATGGGTGCACAAATGTTGCGCGAAGTTGCTTCTAAAACCAATGATGTTGCGGGTGATGGAACAACAACAGCAACTGTTTTGGGACAAGCTATTGTGCAAGAAGGTGTTAAAGCTGTTGCTGCCGGCATGAATCCAATGGATTTGAAGCGTGGAATTGATGCTGCTGTTGAAGAAGTGGTGGCAAACCTCTTCAAAAAAGCTAAAAAAATCCAAACGTCAGCAGAAATTGCACAAGTGGGAACAATTTCCGCTAATGGTGCTGCTGAAATCGGTAAAATGATCGCTGATGCTATGGAAAAAGTTGGCAATGAAGGCGTCATTACCGTGGAAGAAGCTAAAACCGCTGAAACGGAATTAGAAGTCGTTGAAGGAATGCAATTTGACCGTGGGTATCTTTCCCCTTATTTTGTCACAAATGCTGAGAAAATGGTCGCTGATCTCGATGATCCTTACATTCTCATTCACGAAAAGAAATTGTCTAATTTGCAATCCTTACTTCCTGTTTTGGAAGCGGTTGTTCAGTCTGGAAAACCACTTCTTATCATTGCTGAAGATGTGGAAGGTGAAGCTTTGGCAACGCTCGTGGTCAACAAGCTGCGTGGTGGTTTGAAAATTGCTGCTGTAAAAGCTCCTGGATTTGGTGATCGCCGTAAAGCCATGCTTGAAGATATCGCAATCTTGACATCCGGACAGGTTATTTCTGAAGATGTGGGCATTAAACTTGAGAATGTCACTTTGGATATGCTTGGACGTGCAAAGAAAGTGAATATTTCTAAAGAAAATACCACTATTATTGATGGTGCTGGACAAAAGAGCGAAATTACTGCTCGCGTTAATCAAATCAAGGCTCAGATCGAAGAAACAACTTCTGACTATGACCGTGAGAAATTGCAAGAAAGACTTGCTAAACTCGCTGGTGGTGTTGCTGTTATCCGTGTGGGTGGTGCAACAGAAGTTGAAGTGAAAGAAAAGAAAGACCGTGTTGATGATGCTTTGAATGCAACACGTGCTGCTGTTGAAGAAGGTATTGTTGCTGGTGGTGGTACCGCATTGTTGCGTGCAGCAAGTGCGTTGACCATTAAGGGAAGTAATCCTGACCAAGAAGCGGGTATTAATATTGTTCGTCGTGCACTACAGGCACCAGCGCGCCAAATCGCAACCAATGCCGGTGAAGAAGCCGCTATTATTGTGGGAAAAGTGCTGGAAAACAATGCGGATACTTATGGTTACAATACCGCAACCGGTGAATTTGGTGATTTAATTGCTTTGGGAATCGTTGATCCTGTGAAAGTTGTGCGTTCTGCTCTTCAGAATGCGGCTTCAATTGCTAGCCTTCTGATCACAACAGAAGCAATGGTTGCTGAAGTTCCAAAGAAAGATACTCCAATGCCTCCAATGCCTGGTGGCGGAATGGGTGGAATGGGCGGAATGGATTTCTAAGCCCTTTTATAGAGGTTATAAAGAAACGGGCCTTCTGGGCCCGTTTTTTGTATATTTCTTTATATTTCATATGAGTTTTTGCTTTTTTGACAGTTCCTTTATCTTAGAGGATTATTCTCTTTTCCACGGTTTGATTTATCGTGTGTCTGAATAGATTTCACGCTTGGTTCTTGGCTCTTTTCTCGCATTTATGAAATATTTTTATCGTGGAGGGATTGGCTTTGAAGATATTTTGCGGATAAAAATACAATGCTTTGATTGATAATAACTTTCTTCTCATACGGTTTTCTTTTTTCATTTCAAGCTTACGCATTTACCATTAAAAAGTTCTGTGTTTGTGCTTCATAAGGGGGAGGTCACTATGGTTTTTATGAACCAGCGTAATCATTTAAGAGTCAGTCCCCATGGAGCGTTGGAAAGAGAGGGCGTTGGAAAGAGAGTGTTGGAAAAAGCATGGTCGGGCTTGTTGTTTTTTTTTATGAATAAGATGCTGGTATTTCAAGCTTTTGCATGAAAACAAAATTTAAGTGTTTGCTCTGTTAAATGTTTTTTGCACCCTGAAATATGTGTCTTTTTGTTTGGGTAATACTTTGATTTATAATAATATAGTGTTATTCAATTTGAATGAGAGATCCGAATATCGTAAAATTCTCTCATTTCAAATCTTATTCCATGTTGAATCAATAAAAATCATATCTCTTGCACGTCAAAAGCCGGATGAGTGGGGGAATAAGATTTGTATAAGAAAGGATAAAATGGCTCTTATGAACCGTTTTAAGTGGCAAGGGCTTTAAGTGGAAAGAGCTGTCGTAACATTGGGTCATCTCTTAAAATAGAGAGATAGTTTCATTTGAGAAGCTTAAAGAGAAAAATCAATTTTTCGCCTTTCTTTCATCTTTTATTCGGCAAGTTAGTCTCGTAAACTGGGGAAAAATCCATGTTGACAGATATCAAACTTGTTTGTTGCATATATTGTGGCATGTAATTTTCCAGCCAAGGGAACCACGACAGGTAGCCGAAAAAAGAAATTATTACGAACAAGAAGATATATTATTACACGAAAACTAATAAAACCAATAGTTTGAGTGGAATTATTTGATATAAATCCACACTTTTATACGTGATTTATTTGACCACTTTTATATAAGATTTCCCTGTATGAATAGACCATAAAAAGCAAATCATAAAGAATTTTAAGAAGCAAAAACAACTTCAAAATATCCTTCAAGCGTTTTAACTTCTTTCGGATTAACAGTAATCTTGATATCGTTTCCCAATTTTGCCAAACACTCAAGCATTTTCATTTCACTCATTCCTCTAAATTCTCCACTTAAAAGTTTAGACGGTTTTGGTTGAGTCATTTTCAAAAGTTGATTAGCCTGTTTTTGTGTTAAGTTCTTTTCTTTCAGAATTTGACTAATCTTATGAGCAAGTTGTGCTTTGATAAGCATCTCTCTGGAATCTGAAACACCAAGATCCGCATAAACATTGGAACTACCCTGAAAAACATTGATCATTTTCATTCCCTTCTAATTGTTCTGCTTACTTGAGACGTTCTTTAATCAGATTAATGTCTGGTTTTGGTGTTGCAATGCCATGGGTCGATTTTTTCTGAAAACAATGCAACACATAAAGAGATTTTTATATTGTACCGTATAAACAGCGCGATAAGTTCCTTTGATATCGTGTTCAATAATTTCTAGGATATTGGCAGATCCACCCCCCTTGAGAACCTTAACATTTTCTCCTTTATCTCCTCCCTGAGAAAGATAAAGAGCATAACCAATCCTTTGTTGAATAAGACTAGGCAGACTTTTTATATCTTTGAGTGAAGATCCAAGCCATACGATACGTTTTATTTTACTCATGATGATTAATATACAAAATAATTTTAAGTGGTTATTTTAATTTTGTGATTTTATTAATAACTATTATTAATAAAATTGGGCACAAAGGATTGGACACTATCAAGGCGAAGCAAACGCAAAGCCAATTGTGTTATGGTTGTTGTTTTACAGCATGCCCATCTCAGTCTTTTTTGTTATGTTAAAAAGTCAACGCATCTCTCTCATCCATAGCTGTTATATTTTTAACTTGATGGCGTTGTTTTTCTAAGAGCATGCGTGCTTTTTCTGCTGCTTGTCAATCAACATCAAATTCCAATGCAGCAGCATGTTTGAGAAAAAATTGAGAGGGGTAAGAGCCCTACGAACATTTCCAGCTGTTATACACTCGATGGGAGAGAGCGTCTTGCTTCTTTCTGTTTGGGCAATTTCTGAAATAGGAAGACAGTTTCACTGAGAAAGAATGTAAAGGTGTAAATCACTCGCCATCATCTTTCTGCTTTATACCTTTCGAAAGGATCTATGGTAATATTTTTTAAATAATGAAAATTATACATTGCTTTATGCTTTTATTTTTTGCGTTCTTTCATGGGGGGACGCCTCTTATGTACAACAAAATACTCCCGATAGACTGGTCTTGCATATTCACGTGTTTTTTTAAGAGTCATCTCGCTCTCACAGTGCTTTTCATAATGGCGTTTGTAAATGGTATAAAGATAAAGTTCCTATGAATCATATAAAACTATAGGGCACCATCATCTTTTACGCTTGCGAAAAAGCAAGCAGGCATTATCACACTTTTCTAGCCTTCAATGTTGTGATAACCCTGTTTATAAAAACCTTGACTATTTGAAACGCTTCATGAGAGGCATTTTTGTTTTCTTTCTTATACAGTTTTTGACTCTGCTCTCGCTCTGCTTGTAATGTGCAAGCAACATGGGTTTGGTTCTTTCAACATGGAATAGGTTTGGAAATAAGAGAATCCTATGGTATTCAGGGGTCTAATTCAAGTTGAATAACGCTCCATTATGATCACCAATCAATGTAATATGGCTTTTCAAAAGCATTCATTCTTGCAGATAATAACAACAATCAGTGCTGCTTCACATTTTTTAATGGAGAAACGCTTTTTTAGAATAATCATTCATTGTTTTATACGTTGAATAAGAAAGCTTCATAGCAGAGGATTTTTTCATTTTAAATCTCTCTCTCATTTTGAAACAATCACAATCATTTCTTCGTATCTTACAAGTAGAGAGAGAGAGTAAAATCCTTAAAGAAAATAAAAATGCTTTTCATGAATATTCTCAAATAGTTAAGGTGTTTATTAAACAGGGTTATCACAACATTGTAGGCTGGAAAAATATGATAATGCCAGCGTGCTTTTTCGCAAGCGTAAAAGATGATGGTGCCCTATAGTTTTATATGATTCATAGGAACTTTATCTTTATACCATTTACAAACGCCATTATGAAAAGCACTATGAGAGCGAAATGACTCTTTTCTAAGGCTTGTTGCTAATATTGGGGGGGTAAATGTATAATGGTGCCAGCTTGCTTCTTTACAAGTGTAAAAATGGGGCTTTATGGTAGACAATACCATTCCGTTGCTTACTTATGCGCTTATTAAAGAAATCTTTTTAATGCACTTAAATTCATTTCGTAATGGTGTTTGTGAAGAGTGTGAAAATTTTTCGTGAGACGTGAAAAATCATCAATAAAAGCTCTCTGTTTAAAAAAAATTATGAACCGATGGCTTTTTATAGTAAGAGTTAGCACGTCTCACCTTTTATTTTTTATTTTAGAGCTGAATATTCGATTTTTGTGTAAAAATACTTGTCAATGCATCTATGATACGTGAAAAATCAAGCGCTAATAAAAAAATGATAAAGATAATCCACTTCGTATAGCGTGACATCATTTTTATACTTTTATAAGTCATGATGATTTCTTGTAGCATTTCTTTTTCCTTTTCTGTAAGCTCCATTTGCTTTTCTGTTTTTTTTCTAGCCATGTTTCCACCCACACAAGCCTTCCCCTTGTTTGTTATGCTTTAAAATATCTCTTGCCAGATTTGAGCTGATGATATTGAGGTCTTTTTTGTCTAAATAAATGGGCATCCAACCAACGCAAGAAGAAGGCTCATTGATTGTTTTTATCGCGCAACCAGTGAGAAAGAGCAGCGCGTACATCAGCATCACTTTTTTGATTAATTTCATTTTCCATCTCCAACCGTGTTGTTGCCGCCTTTAAGGTTTTTTCTGTTTGCTTTTGTTGTTCAATCTTTTTGCCAAGAGTGAAAATTTTTGCAAAAGCGATAAAAAAAGCGGTCAGAGCCGCTCCTGTTATCATCAGATTTTTTTTCATCCACCACATCATAAACGTTGCTCCCGAAACCGTTTTGCCACAAAGAAAATGCCAACACAGGCGGCTAAAACCATAATGGTTGCCAATGCCCATTGGATGGGTCCATTGCCTGCCAATAAGCCTCCAAGTCCAGAAAAAGAACCAATAATCGGTGTAAGCGCTTCTGCTTTGAAAAATCCCATTGGTGCTTGCGTTTCTACGGTTTGGTAGTTGGGAGAAACATAAGCCCCTTTTGCCCATAAGCCTGCTTCTGCTGCACGACGGTGTACAAGACCGTGAAGGCGTTTTCCACCTGCTTTGGTCCATTTTTGTAATTCAGCAGGGATGGCTTCATATTCGCCATTATTGAGCTTTTTTAGAAGGGTCGAGTTGCAAAAAGCAGCTGTTCCTACATTATAGCAAAACGATACGAGCGCGGCGAATTGTTCATTCGTTAAGGAAACCGTCACATTTTTTTCAACGGTATTTTCAAATTGTCTTAAGTCTTGGCAAAGAAGTTCTTCTGCTTGTTTTTCAGTGATGGTCATGCCCTTGTGAACAAACGGTTTGCCAGAAGTGCTGGTATGTCCATAGCCAATTGTCCATACCCCGATGGAATCTTTATAGGCATTTAAACGCAATCCTTCCCATTGTTTAATGAGTGCAAGCCCTGCGGATGATATTTTTCTCATTTGCTTCTCCATAAAATAAAGCCTCACTTTGATGTGAGGCTGGTTGACATATTAAAAATGATTTTTTTGCTCTTCAAAAATAGAAGAGACGAAAAATTAATTAAATCAAAATGTTATCCGTGTAATCCTAGGGGGGGCATGGTTGGATGTGGTCATATTTTCCGTTGGGAGAGCGTTGTTGTTGGTTTTGAGATCCATTCCTATGGGGTGGTTTGTTGATAGCGTCTTGTTGGTGCGGGCGATGTTGATGTGGTGCACACAGGGCATTGCCATTGTGTTGGCGGTTTTGTTGGCGGGGTGGTGTGGTGGGGCAAGGATGATGACTCCGGTTAAGTGCTGGTTGTGAGGGGGAGGGTGCTATAAAAATTTCCGAATAGAGGTACATTCTGTGTCCCATACTTCTTTTTCTCTTGTGAGAAAAGATTTTTGCAAGGGGAAAGGGTTTGTTTGTGGGGATGGAGAGCGTTGTTGTTGGTTTTGAGATCCATTCCTATGGGGTGGTTTGTTGATAGCATCTTATTGATGCGGGCGATGTTGATGTGGTGCACACAGGGCATTGCCATTGTGTTGGCGGTTTTGTTGGCGGTTTTGTTGGCGGGGTAGCGTGGTGGGGCAAGGATGATGACTCCGGTTAAGTGCTGGTTGTGAGGGGGAGGGTGCTATAAAAATTTCCGAATAGAG
>NZ_JBHIOY010000002.1:186304-192313 GCF_042195785.1 Bartonella sp. AP58NXGY
GTACATTCTGTGTCCCATACTTCTTTTTCTCTTGTGAGAAAGGATTTTTGCAAGGGGAAAGGGTTTGTTTGTGGGGATGGAGAGCGTTGTTGTTGGTTTTGAGACCCATTCCCATGGGGTGGTTTGTTGATAGCGTCTTATTGGCGCGGGCGCGGTGTTGGTGTGATGCACACGGGGTCATGGGCATTGTGTTGGCGGTTGTGTTAGCGGTGGCATGACACGGGTGAGGTTGGAGGGGTGACATGTATGGTATGGTGAGTGGAACTCTTAGAAGGGCACTGTTGGCGCGGCAGGGATTAAGAGAGGTGTACAATTATTTGTGTTGGCATTGGTTGTGATTGCGGTTGTGTTGGCAGTGGTTGTGAGGAGTGAGAGATGGAGAGAACGGATGGTGTGTGATTGTGGGGATAGAGAGCGGCTGTTCGCGGTGGTTTGAGAGCATGGCATTGATGTAGAGGCGTTTGAGAGAAAGCGATACTCTTAGAAAAATTCTATAGGAGGAGACCTATGCTTTCACTTAAATCTCTAAAACCATAAAATATTTCATGTATCTAGCATTCTGCCTCTTCAAGGAGGGATTATAGCTAAGAAGAGCTTTGGATTTTTGATTATAGTTTTAAGAGGACCTCCTTTTATAAAATAACACCGTTTTATCGTTTGTCTTTAAGAGCTTATGTTGCTTGCGGTGTGCGTCTTTCTCTCTTTCAAACGGAAAAGCTGACAAAATTTAACCCTTGCCGTAAAATAGTGTCACTTCATTCTTTATGAATATGAAATGTCTTTATGGCTATGGAATGTGGCGATGAAAAAAGTCTCAATTACATCATTATAGATTTGTATTCATGAATCCTTTTTTTATGTTGTGAAACAGAAACAGCTTTTCCATCTGCTGTCTCTAAATTTTTTTCAAATCTCTCGGTTAAAGTTTCACCTTTTTTGTTGACTTTTTCATGTTCAGCATCCGGATTAGATTTTATATATTGTTCAAGACGTCTTCTCCCTTGTGCATGTTTATAAAAAGAGGTTGTAAGATATGTATCCAACTTTTCAGGAGATAAAGATGCGTTTGGTTCACATAAGACACCCTTAACGTTATCCTTGTGCAGTCTTTCTAATTTTTCAGATTCAAGATGAAGCTTTTTGGCAAGGTTTAAGCTGAACATCCCACATTCAGAAAAGCTTCGCTGAATATCCATTTCGGCCATGGTAAAAGAATAGGGAGGCAGTTGAAGACATTCAAGGGTTTGATTGATTTTTATCCCTAGTTTGCAAGCCGTGATATTCTGAAAGGTTGTAGGTTCAAGCATAATCAAAGAGATTTTGTCATCAACTTTTTGATAGTCAAGGACTGCAAAGTGGATTTTGTTTTTCGAATTTACTATAAATCGGGCAGATTTTGCATCGCTCTCAACGACTTCTTTTAGTGCGTGCGAAAACTCTTCTGCTGTAAGAGCTAATTTGAGATTCATTTCTGGATATTTGCTGTTTGCTTTTTCTACGAGAGCAGGCATCAATCTAATATCTGTGTTTTCATAATAAGAGTTAATCCAACGGCTGGTGATAAGATCACTTTCTAAGCCTGTAATAATATCTTTTAATTCTTCTGAATTCGGTGCAACATGTTCTTCTTCTGTTTGGACCGAACTTTGCATTAAACGTGCAATAAGGTCTTCTAAAGATTCATTTGTGCTGGCTCCTTGGGGTGCGCTTGCTCCTTCTTGTGTTTGGGATGAATGAGGGAGGGGTGAAACTTGTGGCTTCATACTATGAACTTTCATATTGATAATTTGATAATCGATAAATGGTTATTTTCTTCAATTCTGGCTAAAAAATGTTTTGAAAGAGAGAAAAGCAAAAGCGGTGAGAGCCTATTCTAGGGCTTAAAAAATTACATAAAAAACGGGGCGGATCAGTTCCTGAGATGCAACAAAGTCCGAGAGTGTTTTCTATTTTCAAGGTTTTAAAATACGAGCTTTAAGTATGCTCCTTTTGATAGAATAACACTGTTTTATCGTTTGTCTTTAAGAGCTTCCGTTGCTTGCGGTGTATGTTTTTCTCTCTTTCAAACGGAAAAGCCTACAAAGTTCATTCCTCACCATAAAGCAGTATCGCTTCATTCTTTATGGATATGGAATACAGCGATGGAAAAAATCTTCATTACAGCATCAGAGATTTGTATTCCGTTGCTCTTTTTCTATGTTGTGAAACAGAAACAGTTTTTGTCTCTGTTGTCACTAAATTTCTCTCAAATCTTTCGGTTAGGGTTTCACCTTTTTTGTTTACTTTTTCATGTTCAGCATCCGGATTGGCTTGTAAATATTCCCTAAGACGTCTTCTTCCTTGTAAGTGTTTGTATAAACGAGGTGGAATATACGGATCTAATTTTTCAGCCGGTAAAGGCGTGTTTGGTTCACATAATATGCCCTTAATATTATCTTTATGCAGTCTTTCTAATTTTTGAGATTCAAGATAAAGTTTTTTGGCAAGGCTTAAGCTGAACATCCCACATTCAGAGGAGCTTCGTTGAATATCCATTTCTACCATGGCAAAATGAATATTCGGAAATTGGTAATGTTCAAGGGATTGTCGCGTCCTTAATGCAAGTAATGCGGGAAGCGTGTCACGCAGTAAGGTTGGTTCAAAAAAGATCAAAGATGTTTTATTATCAATGGTTTGATGATCGACAACCGCAAAATGGATGCCCCTATCTTGCGCATTAACAATAAATCTGGAAGATGTTATACCGCGCTCGAAAGTGTCTTTGAGTGCAAGGGCAAAGCCGTCAGGGGGGCTTGTAAGTTTGAGATTCATTTCTGGATATTTACGATTTGCTTGATCGACCAAGGCTGGCATCATGTACAGATCTAAAATATCATAATAATTTTTGATCCAACTGCCATCGGTATTATGCTTTTCTAAACCGGCAATAATGCCTTTTAATTCCGCACGATTAAAAGGGGTGTTTTTTATTTTTTCTATGTGTAGTCGTTTTAAATCTGCAGTAAGATTTTCGAGTGATGCATCTGCACGCGCATCCTCTGGTGCGCTTGCGCCTTCAGGTGTTGGGGGTGTTTGGGATGAATCAGGGAGGGGTGAATCTTGTGGCTTCATACTATGAACCTCCATATTGATAATCAGTAAATGATTATTTTCTTCAATTCTGGCTAAACAATGTTTGGCTGGCCATGTTTGGGAGAGAGCCTTTGTTCCTTGAAAGGTGCGGGCGATGAGAGCATATTGTTGACTTCTTCATAAAAAGGCTTAATTGAGAGATTTTTTAATTTCAAAAATCCGTGTGTTTTTTCTTCCTTTAAAAGCTGTAAAAACGGTAAGACGTTTGGATGCATTGGCAACGTTATCTTGATATTTTACGTTACTTTTATTGCGTGTATTGCTCTTGCATGCCTCATCTCAATGAAAAGACAACAGCCTATTTTCAACAGTTCTCTACGTGAAAAACTAAAATGCCCCCCCTACAACAGGTGCTTGTTGTGTAAATACCTATTTTTAGAATAGCTCTTTTTAGGAAGCGTCTTTTGAGTTTTTTCTTAAAGAGAAATATGATTCATCATCTGTTGTAAAATTATCCTACCATGTCTTTTATCCGTCATGAGTCAAGGAGATCTGTATGGATAAAACGGATCAAGAACGAACTAAAAATATCACTCATGCTCCTTTCAAGTGTTAAGAGTTATCACAACTTTGGGGGCAAAGTGTATGATGGGGGTGGGTTGTTCCAACCAAGGGGTGATAGAGGAACGTTGGGGGCATGAAGAGGGGCAAATATTTATCCCGCCCATGCCGTTGAAATAGTGTTCTTTGAGGCAGGGGTGGTATAAAGCAAGTCTCTTGGTTTAAGTGTTTTTTATGCGGGGTGGATATGGTTGGGTTTGTTTGGATCGCTTTAAGTTTTTGGTCAATGACATGTAATGGGAGGCTAAGTGACTCTCAAGTGTACCCTGCTAAGAACAATTGTTTTTTTACAAATTGATGGGGGTGGAATCTTCATCCTTTAAGGTGTGGAAAGCAGGAAAAAATGTGCCATGTGTCAACAAAAACAGCTGTATTTATCTTATTTTTGTTCGTGTATTGCTCATCCTTTTTGTGATGTGTTGCATAGGTGTTTTATTGGGGAAGCGTTTTATGCATACTGTTTGGCTTGAATATCTCAAAATCATTTGGTTGATTGGTGATGCAAAAGAAATATAGTCAGAAAAAGACGAAATACATTTTCAAACAATATATTTTGAAATAGTGTTGAAAAATACAACTCTTTTACCCCAGCATAAATATTTTATACCACCCTAAAGATTTGATAATGAAATCTAGACGCAAAAAAACCCACACCGCACCCATTATTAAATACGATTTTTCATATTTTGTCAACAGAAAAACGATTATTGTTCCTTTTTTATCGCGGAAACAAATCTACAGAAAAAGCTCATTTATTGGTTGTGCAGCAAGATATGTTGTCTTCATTGACCCTTTTTTTATGTAGCAAAGAACATGTTTTCTCATGAGAAAGGGGAGATGGTGAAAGCTTGTTGATGGCGATGTTTGTGGGGGATGGATGGTTGATGATGTCTTTTTGGCACGGGTGGTGGTGGGCACGGTTATTGCCATTGTGTTGGCGGTGTGATGAGAGAAAGACTTGTGTAGTTGGTTTTGGGGGTGGTGGTTAGGAGAGGGGTTACTCTTAGAGTGGTTTCTTGTATGGTTGTTCATGGAGATAAAGATCGGTTTTTGCGCGTAAGGTATTATGTTTTTATTTTGTAAAAAAAGCAGCGTGTTGTTTTTAATAACAAGATATTGATTTACAATCATAAATCTATCATTATCATCTGGAATGACAGGTTAAATGATAGCCTCAATTATCGTAGGATGTTATCATTTAAAACCTATGGAGAATCATCTCATGCCATGTCTCTTTTTTGCTATGAATCAAGAAGAGCTATCTGGATAAAACGGACCAAGAAAGAACTAAAAATGCTCCTCGTGAATCCTCTCGAATGTTAAGAGTTGTCGCAACTTTGGGGGCAAAGTTGCATGATGGGGGTGGGTTGTTCCAACAGGGGGCGATAGGGGAATGTTAAGAGCGGAAGAGGGGCAATATTTATCCGTCCATGCCGTTGAAATAGCATCTTTTGAGGCAGGGTGACGTAAGTGAGGAGGGGTATAATATAAGGCAAGTCTTCTGTGACACGTGTAAGTGTTTTTTATGCGGGGTGGATATTGTTGGGTTTGTTTGGATCGCTTTAAGTTTTTTTGTCAATGATATGTAATAGGATGCTCAGTGACTCTCAAGTGCAACTTGCCAATCCGTTATGAGTCAAAGAGAGCTATCTGGATAAAACGGACTAAGAAAGAACTAAAAATGCCACTCATGCTCTTCTCAAGTGTTAAGGGTTGTCGCAACTTTGGGGGCAAAGTTGCATGATGGGGTTGGGTTGTTCCAACAGGGGGCGATAGGGGAATGTTAAGAGCGGAAGAGGGGCAATATTTATCCCGCCCATGCCGTTGAAATAGTATCTTTTGAGGCAGGGTGACGTAAGTGAGGAGGGGTATAATATAAGAGAAGTCTTCTGTGACACGTTTAAGTGTTTTTTATGCGGGGTGGATATTTTTAAACTTGTTTGTCGTGCACATTACATCCTTGAAACCCATGAAGAGGCAAGCCTTGTGGATATCAAGTGCTCCCTTCCAAGAGAGGGGCTTTACAGTTCCACGTTTTTACGCTTTTACAAATATACAGAAAACAGCAGACTTTCGATAACATCATCGTAAAAGCCTATTGCGTGATATCAACCTTAACACCAACGTAATTCGCTCCCTTTTTACTCAATCAGCCCTTTCACACCCCTGCTTTTCTTGAAAAAGAACATCGCCCTTGCGTGTCATTTTTGCAAAAGAACGTGTTTACAAAGGGGTAGTTCTTTACAGTTCCACGTTTTTACGCTTTTACAAATATACAGAAAACAGCAGACTTTCGATAACATCATCGTAAAAGCC
>NZ_JBHIOY010000002.1:192413-198987 GCF_042195785.1 Bartonella sp. AP58NXGY
TATTGCGTGATATCAACCTTAACACCAACGTAATTCGCTCCCTCTTTACTCAATTATCCCTTTCACACCCCTGCTTTTCTTGAAAAAGAACACAGCCTTTGCGTGTCATTTTTACAAAGAAACATGTTTACAAAGGGATGTGGATTTTAGAATCCTTATTCTGTGAGGGGGACGTCTATGATGCGTGTTTTTAGCGAATGCTCTTTGGGGTAGAACAGTCAAAATGTTTATGAAGAGCATCAAGAATAATGCGCAAGGAACCAACAAGAGGAGAGAGTGGTTGATCTTCTATAACGAGATATTGTAATGCCGCATGAAAATTGTGTTGACGATGCTGATATTGTGCTTCTTTAATCGCTTCTTGCATATCTTCATAGTGTTCTGTTGCTTTTTGAATCCATTGCTTTTTTGCTTTCTCATCTGATGCGCTATGCGTAAAACCATCATAATAGCCGTTTGGTAAACCTTTTGCACATAAATAGTCGTTTCTGATTTGGAGATATCTTTGTGCCGTGTCATATTGCTCTTTACTAATGCCTGATGAATCCTCTTTATAGCCAAGCAAACAAAGACGCCCAATATAGGTTCCTACAAGCGGATTTTTCGCTTCTTCGAGGCTTAAACCAAAGTGTTTTGCACGCATTTCAATCGCAGATTGAGGCGGAGATTTGCTGGGGCTTTGGACACGTGAAATATGTCCATTGGGCTCTTTTCGCTTGCTTGTTATTGTCGATCTAGCACCTTTTTTACGTATTTTCATGAACTTACCATTTGAATGAAAAAGAAACTGTCTGTGGATGGGGGACAGGGATGTAAAAAGCACTTGAAGCAAATATTGTAGGGATATAAGCCGTTGCAGATCAAAAAATAAACGATACTAAAGGCTTCTTTAAGCGCAAAGAAAAGAAACGTGGTAGGAAAAAATCATCTTTGTTGAAAGGTATTTCTTATCATTTTTATCTTGTCCTTATCAGTCTTATTTTTCATTCATAGCCGATTATGCGCTTTCTAAAGACTTCTCATCTTCTCTTGAAAAATTGAAGAGAGTTTTTGTCAAATGTGAATGAAAAAATAAGAAGGATGTTCCATGGCTATACTATCATTTTTTCGAATGGGTGTTTTTTCGAATGAGATTACGTCTTTCTTTTCTCACGAGCGCTTTGCAGAAAATTTTAACTCTATCTTTAGAACAATCATTCTTTTGTTATTGGGCGCTGTTGCAAGATGTTTGATATACATCACCCTGTTATGCATATCTTTATCCCCTATAAAGGACGATTATCTTCTATTGAGTGGTAGAGAGCTGTAAAAACAAACTTCCCCACTCTATTATAATAGCATAAGATGCCCGATATTTTCAAATAAAATATCGTTTGTTAGCGCAAAATAACCTATGAACGGTTAAGCAATGTGTTTTGGTGTTCTCTTTTATTATCCTTTATAGAGGATAAATTTTGTTTTGCTGTTTTAAGGATTCTTATCATGAGACGGGGGAATGTTATTTAAAGGGTGGGATGCACTATCGAAAGAAGCTACTTTGATTAATGGAAGATGCCTTTATAGGAGGGGTCTTTATAAATGTGGGCGCTTTTATAAAGGCGAGGGGCTGTGAGATATTTCTTTGTTAAGAAAGAATTTTTAAAATGGGTCCTTTTTGATTAAGAAGCTTTCAAATGAGGATTGAAAAACTTTAAGGTTGTTTGTTACGGGCTTTTCATGCTGGATAATTGGTTGCTTATTTGACTTTGTTTTGTGTTGCTTTTTAAAGAGGCATGTCTTAGGGCTTAGAAGCCCATTTCGTGACAGTGCCCGTGAAAGGGGACAACGATATCACCTCCCAGTGAAATAATATAAAATTTGAATACTATAAAGCCATTGAACACCACCATCTTTACGTTTGTGAAGAAGCAAGCCGGCGTCATCACAATTTCACCAGCTCCCATTGTTGCGATACGCCCTTGGCATGCGAGACGGTTTATTAAGAGATGTTTTTAGTTCTTTCTTTCCTGTTTCACTCCATACGGCTCTTTCTCTTTGTAACGTGCGGGAGACATGATCAGGGGTGATTGCAAGATCTGGGGTGATTGCAAGTTGGTTTCAACATGGAACAGATTTGAAATGAAATAATCTTACGATATTCAAGATTCTCATTCATTATGCAAAAACAATGAATTATTATTATAAATTAATCCCTTAAATGTATATTGCGAGAATGTAGAGTATGTATCTTATTCAAATTTTGTAGTACATTTTAGTAGGCTTCCTTTAAAAGTCTATGGTGCTGTGAGATTATAAAATAATCTTTTGCATCTCTATTGCTTTGTTGTTTTTATGGACTTTCCCCATAGTGCATTTGTCAATGTGATTGCACGATCTGTTTGCTGGCATAATGGATGATAGGGAGGAGACATGATAACTTTATACTCTAATCCTGCTAAATTTTATTTGGTCATTTTCTGTCATATTCTTCTCTATCGTTTTGGTCTACTTCTCCTATGGTATTATCATTTTAAAAAAGAATGTAAAAATGAGAAGAAATCCTTAGAAACAGCAGAAAAAATTCTTTTGAGCTTCAATCAAATAGAGAAAAAATATGATTGTTTTTACAACTTTATTTCTACAATATTGTCTTTTTGCTTTTTTCGATCTTATCCTCTTATGCTGTAAATATCGTCATTTAAGGTGGTGATATACGGCACATAAGGCATACAACGCTCGATCCATTAATATAAAACAGTAAAAATGTTTAGGCGAGGTCTTGTCTGTAGAGCCTTATGCAAATGAAGCACATCAGTGCTCAGTAGGCGGAGTGTACTGAGAACAATTGGATTGTTTACAAACGGATGTGGGGTTTAGAATCTTTAACCTCTAAAGAGGTGGGGAGAAATATCGTTATCCTTATCCTTTGTATCCTATGGGCTCGACTTCATTTTAAGCAATGGTAAACGCTGTCGTTTATGGTGGGCTTGTCAGTTTTCCACATGAGATGTTTTTTTTAGATTGAATATTCTTGCTTGTCGTGTTGTGTAAAACATTATCCTTTGAGGTGTGGGTGATGATAGATAAGGGGAAGACAGTGGCGTTTGTGCTTGTAAGCCTTTAGAGATTGTAGGGTGTCACGTATAAAGAATTAAAAAATAGATTTACAGGGTCTTATTAGTGCTTGTTTCATGGTGAAAAGAGTGCTAGACGAATTTGCCGCGCTGGTCGCGTGTTATTAAATTATTAAAGAGTGCGTGGGCATTTTAGACGTGGGGGACTATCAACATGATCAAAGATAAATCACAACACCAATCTGCCCATAAGGGAAATATGGCTTCTGCATTACAGCCAGGGTTAGATCAATCGGCTGTTTTCAAAAAATGCATGTCTCTCTCAACGAAAGAGTATGTCATCATTTGTTGTTTGGCTATCCTCTTGTTGGTGCTTTTTGTCGCGACTGTCTATATGAAGCCTCTGGAATTTTTTCACATTATATCTAAAGAACAGTTGCAAGCAATGGCGCAAATGAAACAAGAAGATCTTCAAAAAATGTTTTGGGAGATATGGAGACAGCCTGTTAAAAACAATCCTATAATCACGTCTTTGCGGGACGCAGGATGGAATAGCGTTTGGGCTTTTTTATGTCTCTTGCCGCAGAACATTTTTGGCGTTCTTTTAGGATTCTTTCCACTCTTTTTTATCTTTAATGCCATATTGAAACGCGATGTGAAGGAAATGATGCTGATGTGGGAAACATTGCCAGAGAAGCAACAGCAAGACAACTAATCTCGCAACAGAACACAAGAGGGAAACACGTGACTGCTTTTTTTATAAATGCTTTTGTAATCTTGAGTATGGTAGGGATGGCTATCTTTATTTGTTGTGCGTTGAGTATGGTTTTGTTTTCTACCGTGAAGATTATCTTAGAACTTTATTATTCTTTGATAAAACGGACAATATTGTTGTTTGGAATGCGACGGAGATTAAAAAAGGCAACAGTGCAAAGTTTGTGGCATTATAAGACAGAGGGGCGAGGACAGAACGGGGGGCTTGCAACAGAGTTTAGTGCCCTTTCTTTTAAACAATCTTTGAAACTTTCAAGAAAAGATACTTTGATAATCTTTTCTATAGTCTGCGTTGTGAGTGTGTTTTTCGTATGTAGTTTGGTTATTGCATCTGTTTTTACAAAATTTGCGCTTGTTGCACCTCAAGTTGCTTCTGGATTGTTTTTTATTGGTGCGCTGCCGTTGTTGTGGATATTGGTGTTGAGTACTTTCACATTGCCTGTCATTTTAATTCTTCATAGTTTCCTTCATTATGGCGTGAAAAAAACAGTGAAGAGATTAGAAACATTTGCTTGAGCAGAGAATAAAAATGGTGATTTTACATCAATGCGATAGGGGGAAAAAGTGACTTTTGTTATAGGATTTTTGGCTGTTTTAGGGGGTATCATCATTACCATTTTAATGGTTATGGTCATGATCAGGCTTCCTTACCTGATGATCAAGCATTTGAGAGTGTCTTGTAAACTATCCCAAGAATTGAAAAAGAATACGAGGCAACAAAAGCAAGCCATACAACAATTGCGCAATGATCAGGGAGAGATGAAAAGACAGAATCTCGTGCGTGAGACCCTTGATGCAAAAATGCGTTTTCTTAACTTCAAAGAATCTCTGCCTCTTTATCCTAAAGAATGTAAAATAATTCTTTTTGTTTTTATGCTTGTTTTGTTTCTACAAGCTACTTTTTCTATCGCAAATTTTGGATGGTGGCAGAGTGATATGGTTGGCTTTATCTTGCTGCTGTGTAACCTTATATGGTTAGGGTTTATCTTCTTTGTTCCGATCATCGGGCTTATGGGTATAAAATTAACAAAAAAATTGAGAAAAACGCTTCAACAATTGGAAGAAGCGATACAACAACGCGATCAGGCAATCCGTATGCTGAATGTGGAAGGGGGACAAAATGACGAGTAGCCTTATAACATTTATAGTCTGTTCTTTCCTAGTCTTTATGCTCTTAAATGTTTTAATATGCGGGACAATGGGGATCATTTATTACTTGTTTATTAAGCGTGCGCGGCTGTATTGCAAAGTAAAAAAAGAACTGAAATGCGTGCTTAATGAACGCGATAGAGCATTAGAACAGATCTCACAAAAATCAAAAGAAGCAGAATTGAGAGTATGATAAAAAAAGCTTTCTCTTGAAAAGAGGAACATTTGCTTGAAGAAAGAGCCTAATTGTGACGCAAAATTGTAATGATCGTGTACAAAGTGGCGCGGTTTAAAAATCTTTGTGGTTTCATGATGTGAGCAGAAGGTAAAAGAGCGTGTTGGGGGCGGATAATAAGGGGGTAAAACTTTTGCATATACGGTGTTTTGTGTAATGGATCGGGCTGCCTCATGGAGGCTTGGAAGTGACGTGTATGCAGTCGTCTATAGGGAAACTTGCTTGAAAAGAGAGGAATTTACTAGAAAAACAGCGAGAATTGTAGACCATCATTGACTAAAGCAGTATGGGGTGTGAGAACTGGGGGGAGAGCTTTTGTCGTTTAAGATGTGAGGAAGATTAAAAAATATTATTCTTGAAAGCAGTAATATTTTGTCAATAAAAATAAAATACAATTAAACTTAAACTAAAAAAGGCCCCTTTTAAAAGGGCCTTTTATCTCAGTTTACAATATATACAAAATGTATTTAATTGCTTTAATAACTTTTTGTATCTTATACTCTAGTAGAAACCAATTGTATGAAATATATAATAAGTGATCCTAGAAAACTAGCTATTGCATTCAATAAATTTTTTCCTTTTTCATATATATCGTTTATTGATTCTTGTTCTGAGGCTGTTCTATTACTTGTTCTCAGTATATTCAATGTATCCGATATGTTACTTACTGGTTTAAAAAACTGTAAATATGTTTTCTCAACAGTATAAGGTGCAACAATAGGAGAGGGTTGTTTATTGACTATACGATCAGAATTTTGAATCGCGAGAGCTAAACCACTAGTAATAGCCCCCGCTATGAAAAAATATCTGATATTCATAGTTTTTCTCCTATATTTATTTCGGCAAATAAATATCGATACGTATCATATATAAATTCGATTTAAATAACTATAGTAAAAATACAACAATCACAAAAAAGAATAAACTTTGTCTATAAATTGACAAAATTTGCCCTTAATTGCCTTAATGAATTCTTTCAGATTCGATTTTATGAAGGCATAAAAAAGTTTGAAAGCTCTGTAAGGAAGCGGAATCCCATAAGGTGGGTGATACAATAGTTGCTAGCAAACTTCTTTTTGTTCCTTTGAGTAAAGATTCATAAAAATGAGGGTTCATAAAAATGAGATACGATGAAAATTGAGAAAAATCCTTGAAGAGAAGGATGCACTCTTTTTGAGGGCTAGAGTGCATCCTCATAGATTGGATACTTGCCTTTGAGGGTTTGGCGGTATCCCTTGAGGGGAAGGATGCACTCTTTTTGAGGGCTAGAGTGCATCCTCATAGATTGGATACTGCCTTTGAGGGTTTGGCGGTATCCTTTGAGGGGAAGGATGCACTCTTTTTAAGGGCCAGAGTGCATCCT
>NZ_JBHIOY010000002.1:199087-199920 GCF_042195785.1 Bartonella sp. AP58NXGY
TGGATACTGCCTTTGAGGGTTTGGCGGTATCCTTTGAGGGGAAGGATGCACTCTTTTTAAGGGCCAGAGTGCATCCTTTCCATGGATTGAATGCACTCTTTGGAGGCTAGAGTGCATCTATAGGGAAAGGCATATTCCATAAGAAACAGAGATAACCAAAAGATTTGTTTTTATATTTTATATTGATAGGTTGCTGTATTTGCGAGGGCTATTCATTCTTTATTCTCAATATTTAAGATGATTATGTGATAAGGGTTGTTCGTCAATACAATCGTAAAAGACGCTGAGTATTTTTATAAAAATTGAGATATTTTTGTGCCTTTTTCTTGTTTTTTTTGTGTTTGCACAAGATATGCACGGCTTTTCAACAGTTTGTTTTTTTTAGCTTTGCTAATGGCGTTGGCTAAACACTTCAATTGTTTTAACTGCTTCAATACCGCCTTAAAAAACAGTGCTTTATAATATGATAAAATAAGTTATATAACTTTTGATTCTTACGCGATGCCAGAAAAAGGGGAATGTTAGGAGAGATGTTGCCTATATTCTTAGTTTATCTCTTAAGGTAGGAAGATTAACATACTTTCCGGATCTATTTTTATTTAGTTTGACGGTTAAAGAGCAATATCTGAATGGAATCACACTTGTCTCATGTTTTTATCTTCACGCTTTAGATTTTTTCTCATAGGGATTTTGTTTTTAATGGGGGATTTTGTTTTTTAATGGGAGTTTACGCGACTCACATAAAACAGAATGTTCTAAATAGAATATATTTGTGTTGCACATTTACGTAATTATTTAAAAACATTATGTTATCTTATCATCACAATGATATT
>NZ_JBHIOY010000002.1:200020-238865 GCF_042195785.1 Bartonella sp. AP58NXGY
GGTGATTGGGGATATTGGTGATTGGGGATATTGGTGATTGGGGATATTGGTGATTGGGGATATTGGTGATTGGGGATATTGGTGATTGGGGATGTTGGTGATTGGGGATGTTGGTGATTGGGGATGTTGATGAATCTGATAATGGAGAAATCTCTTGTGAAGTGGATAAGCCCTTCTTTAAAATCTCATAAGGGGAAAGCCAGCACACTATCATACTATTCGCGCCTCATGTGATGATAGCCTTTGGCTTTTGAGCGTCTTCATAAGAGGCATTTTGATTCTTTATCTTTGAAGTGTTTTATTTCATATGTCTCTCATGTTTGTAATGTGGAAAAGACAAGGTGTTGATTGATGCAACATGAAATAAATTTAAAATGAGAGAATTCCTATGATATCCGGGTCCCTTAATTTTATATGAATAACGGGTTTTAATATGGATAACGGGATATTGTGATTATAAATCAATGTATTATCGTGATACATCAACCTGTTTGTGGACTATGCGATAAAGAAAGTTATCCAATAGTTAAGTCATTGTGTTATGTCGTAAAACACTGTCATGTGAGGTTTGGTGATATGAAGCAAGCTTCCTTGGACAAGCTTGCTTGGATATGTTTTAGTGTTTTTTTAAGGGCGTGGTGAATCTTTAGGACAGAGCAAGCTTCTGTTGCGCCTTGAGTTTAGCGGAAAACCCTGAATAAAAGCCAAGAGAAATGGAAGCTAAGGGTGAAGTGTATCCAAGCTGTTTGTAGATCAGATTGAGTTAAGAATCTTTTTTCTTTGAGAATGGAACGCCAGTCAATTTGACAAAAGAATGATCTATTTTTCGGGTAAATCTTATGGAGGAATATAACAAAGCTCATAAGGAAGTGATTGAAGACAATACAATCATAAAAAAGTACAGTCATAAAAAAAGTCCTCCGTCACAATCAGAGGACTCAAAAAAACAGGAGAATTTCCAACATTAGGTTGTAGAAAATATCAAAAAAACGAATTTAAAAAACTATTACTTTATGGCTAGCAGAAAATTAAAAAGATAGCAATATAAAAAATACTTTTTACAAATTACAAAAAATAAAACTTTGTCTTTTGTGCATTAAAATTTCATGAATACTTTTTTCAATTGAGTGCTTATTCTAAGTTCGACATCCATTGAACTGTCTTTAAAGATGTGTTGATGCATGCAACAATTTTAAACAAAATGTACTCTAAAAAACGAATACATTTAAAAGCCTCTCATGATGATAGACTACTGTAGATTGAGGCTCTTTGTTTTTAAGGAGATGCGTATTGAGTGTGGGGTTTTAGGGTTTTGTGCAGTTTTGTCTTTTGAAGGTTAGGGCTTGAGGGGATTGAAGCGTTTGCAAGGGGGGCTGTGGCTGGAGTGTTGGGCGTGTGGGATTTAAGAATTCTCTTTGGTTTTTGGTTATGAAGGAGCGGGGTTATCCCATGGGGTGTGTTCTTGAAGGGGGTGGCGTTTTTCTGCGTTGTTGAAGCTTGTTGGGTGCATGTGGGAGGGCGGCGTGTGGGGCGTAGCGTGGGGCGTGTTCTTGATGAGGCGGTGTTTGCTGTATTGTGTTGGGAGGGGACATCGATTTGGTTTATGAAGGAGGACGCAGGATGGGGGCGTGTTGTTTGTGGTTTTGACGGGGGAGATGTTTTACTTGCGTTGTAGGCTTTATTCTTGGTTTGTTTTTGTGGGCGCGAAGCATCTTGGGTTTGAGTACGCTTTGGTTCTCAAAGGGTTGGGTGTTTTTCGTCATTTGTGGATTTACCTTTCTTTTTGCTTCATATGGGAGCAAAGTCTGTTTGTGTTCTTAAGGGCGGTGTTTTTTGGTTGTTCCTTATGAAGGAGGGGAGCGTATGGTGGTTGTGCGGAGCGTGATTTTGAAGGCGGGGGCATTTTGCGGCATTATTGCTGTTTCCCTTGGTTTTGCTTATAGAGGGGGCGGGAAGGATGGGATGTTGTTCTGAATGGTGAGGAGGGGGATTATTCAAAATGTTTATGGTTTGCATATCCCCAATGAAATGCGAGCAAGTCTAAACAATCTCGTAAATGATCGGCAAGAGAGTTTTGTTTGCGTTTTGAAGAACTTAATTCTTTGATCACTTGTCCATAGCCTATAACCCGCTCAAGAAGAGAATAGCCAAGAATACCAAGTTGAACTTTAATGGTTTTTAATTGATTGGAGGCTGCTATTTGACGTTCAATGGGGTGTGTGTACCCTTGGCTACAGGAAACCTTTTCACGGGTGTAGTCAAGGCTCATGTGGAGATCGGCTTGGCTTTGACGCCAGTAAAAATAAAAACGTTCTGCCGCTTTATATTGGGCTTTGCTGAGATGTCCTTTGGCATATAAAAGGGCAATGGGATGGCTTTGTGCATTGGCAATGGCATTGATGGTGCGCGGGTTACTGGAACTTTCTGGATGATTGGGTTTAAAATAAGGATTACTCGTTTCTACAGGGATTTCTTGCGCCTTTAAATGACCAATGTGCTTTCCTTGATTTTGATGATCAAGCGGGCAGGTTTGCGTATTTTTTTTCTGTTGATAGCTCATAGCATCTCCTTAAAAATTTTAATTTTGATTCTCGTTTTTAAAAAATGTTGCTTGCTCTCGGCAAAAGAGGGGGATGAGAGGAAGACATGTGTTGGAGTGTGCGTGTGGGTATGCGCTCTTGGGGGTGACTTGGATTGTTGCGCTTGTGTATGGGAGCCCCATGGATTTGGCTCTTAAAAAGAGGGGTGTTTTGTCGCATGGTGGATTTTCCTTGAGTGACTTGATGGGGGAGTGGCATGATGTTGCGCGGTATTTTGTCTTTTGAAGAGACTGGTATTTTTCTGCATTGTGGTTGTTCTCTTTGTGGTTCTGCTTCTTTAAAGGATGGGCGTTTTGTTGCATGATGGGCATTCTTTCTGATTTTATTGCTGTGGGGGGAATTGATGTCGCAGGGTTTGTTTTTTTGCCATGGTTGATGTTTTTCTGCCTCTTGGGGGCTTTATTTCTATTTATGTGGGATAAGAGGTATTTGAGGAATCATGAAAGGCAGAAATTTTTTTAAGAGGATGGTGTTTGGGGACTTTATTGGCGGGGATCTCATGTTGTTTATACGGTTGCTGAACGCATGGGGTGGCGCTGGCTTTGGTTCTCAATCCCGTGGAGTTTTGATGTCCTTTTGGGTCTTGTCATTGGGCTGGTTTATAGAGGTGTAAAGCATCTTGTTATGACTTGGCTTTAGAGCCTTGAAAAGAGAGGTGTTTTGTCGCATGGTGGATTTTCCTTGAATGACTTGATGAGGGAGGTGAGTGATGGCGCGCGGGCTTTTGTCTCTGAAGGGATTGGTGTTTAGCTGTATTGTAGCTTATGTCTCTGTGGCTGTTTATGTGGAAATGAAGGCGTTGGGGATGACGTGGGGCGTATTTTTACGAGCTGTGGCGTTTTATGGCATTCCCGGTATTTTCCTTATGTTGGGTTATGAAGTAATGCAGCGGCGTGGTGTAACGAAGGGTTTGTTCCTCAAGATGGTATTGTTGAGCTTCATTTTGGCTGCTGTCTCTGATTTTGTTTATGTGCAAGCCGAGCATTTTGGTTTGGCTCAGGTGTGGTTCTCAAACAAGTGGGTGTTTTATGTCCTTTTGGGCTTTGTCCTTGCTCTTATTTATAGAGGGGTAAGGCGTCTTGGGTTTAGGATTTCATTTTTTGAAAAGGATTGATCTTTTGCTGCATTTTTGGCATGGTCCTTGGTTTTGCTTATGAAGATGCGGGGCGACCGGCTATTCCGTGGGAGGTGTTTTGGCAGGGGGTGGTGATTTCTTGCATTGCTGGAGCGACCTTTTGTTTTATTGTTGTGGGAGCAAACAGTGGAACTGTATCGTGGGGCGTGTTTTTCAAGGCTGTGGTGTTTTGCGCTGTTGTTGGAGCGAGCTTTTTTTGTTTGCCTTTGGGAGCAGAGAAACTAGGGTTGAGCGGGCTTTGGTTCGCGAAGGATTGGGTGTTTTTCGTCATTTGTGGATTGATCCTTCCTGTTGTTTCTATGGGAGCAGGGCGTGTGCGTGTGAAAGCGGAGGCGTTTTTAAAGAGAGTGGGGTTTGTGGGGTATTACAGATAACGTCGAGGGAATGATTGTTCAAAAGAACAGCGATAGCGGTAGGTTTGGGGATCAAACCAAAGCCCTATTTTGCCTTCAAAATCACCAGAACGTTGTTTGGCAATATTCATAATAACGCCGGGGCGTTTGGCTAAATCTGCTTTTTCTTGTGCGAGAGAGGCGGCAAAGATTTTGTCTTCTAACGGTCGATTGCGCCAAATGGTGATGATGTTAAAGGCATTGGCGCCAATCTCTGAGGCGCCTTTAATGTCTTCTGTGCTGGGGATATCTTTATCCAGACCGCTTTTGCGGGCATGGGCGACAAGGTGAATGTGCACACTGTTTAAAACAGCCCAATCAACCATTTTATAAACGGCTTGTTCTTGTCTTGCATAATCATCAGAGGCAATGCCAAGCCGCATCAAACTGTCGATGATAAATTGATCACAGCCATAGCGTGCACGGCAATAGTCAAAGACATCAAGCAAGGTGTCAACGCTTGATTTGCCAACATGCTCATAAAGAATAAGCCCTTCATCTAAAAAATGAAGAATCCGTTCAATTGTCTCTTTTGTAGGCTGTTCTAAGCCGCCCGTTTGTTTGGTTAAACGGCGGAGCGATTGTTCTCCTTTCATCTCCAGAGACGCTAAGCAAAGCCGACTGTTTTGCGCAATCCAATGGGGAATACAGTCTGATAACAATTGGCTTTTACCTGCTCCACTGGCACCGCTCCATAGCGTTAATTCTGCTGGGCGGAAATGCACTTTGTCCTTCAGTTTAGGATAGGGAACCGTATAACCAAGATGTTTTTCAGGCTCTGGCCAAAACAGTCCGATGACTTTGTCTTTATAGTCTGAGGCGCGCCGTAAACCTTCTGGTGCAAAGCTTTTTGCTGAGGAAAAGGCTGCTTTTATGGTGGCTCTATCAATCCCTGCGGTTAAACAGTCATTGGCATCTTTGAGGGGTAAACGGACACGGTAGCAACGGTGGCGTCCAAGCCTGTTGGCAATCTCACGGGCTGCTTCTTCACCAGGCTTATCCATATCGGTGGCTAAAAAAATTGTTTCAAAAGCTTCTAAATGATCAAATTCATTTTCAATCCAATTGTGCTTTCCTCCACTGCCTCCTCCAAAGGGGACAGAGACCGCCGGATATCCATAGGCGGCTAAGGAAAGTGCATCAATTTCTCCTTCAGTGATAACAATGGTACGGTTTGTTGAAGAAAGAAGGGGAAACGGCGCGCGTTCCATTAAGGGAGCCTGCTGAAGCGCGTTTGTGGCGGCTGGGGTTGATGAGGGAGCGTGCTGAGGCGCATGTGGGGCGGTTGGGGTTGATGAGGGAGCGTGCTGAGACGCGTTTGTGGTGGTGGGGTTTGATGAGGGTGCGTGTTGAGGTGCGTTTGTGGCGGTTGGGGTTGATGAGGGGGCGTGCTGAGACGCGTGTGGAGCGGCTGGGTTTGATGAGGGTGCCTGTTGAGGTGTGTTTGTGGCGGCTGGGGTTGATGAGGGAGCGTGCTGAGACGCGTTTGTGGCGGCTGGGTTTGATGAGGGTGCGTGTTGAGGCGCCTGCGTGGCGGCGGGGGGTGATGAGGGTGCCTGTTGAGGTGCGTTTGTGGCGGCTGGGGTTGATGAGGGTGCGTGTTGAGGCGCATGTGGGGCGGTTGGGGTTGATGAGGGTGCCTGTTGAGGCGCGTTTGTGGCGGCTGGGTTTGATGAGGGTGCCTGTTGAGGCGCGTTTGTGGCGGCTGGGTTTGATGAGGGTGCGTGTTGAGGCGCCTGCGTGGCGGCTGGGGGTGATGAGGGTGCCTGTTGAGGTGCGTTTGTGGCGGCTGGGGTTGATGAGGGTGCCTGTTGAGGCGCATGTGGGGCGGTTGGGGTTGATGAGGGTGCGTGCTGAGGCGCATGTGGGGCGGTTGGGGTTGATGAGGGGGCGTGCTGAGGCGCATGTGGGGCGGTTGGGGTTGATGAGGGGGCGTGCTGAGACGCGTGTGGAGCGGCTGGGATTGATGAGGGTGCGTGCTGAGACGCGTGTGGAGCGGCTGGGTTTGATGAGGGTGCCTGTTGAGGTGCGTTTGTGGCGGCGGGGTTGGTTGAGGGTGCGTGCTGAGGCGCGTGTGGAGCGGCTGGGTTTGAGGGGCAAAGGGCTTGCCAGCCAAACAAAATCGGTTCACAGTGTGCTGCTGTAGGTTTTGTTTTTGCTCCCACTTGCGCAAGCCGTTCTTTAACTAAAGCAAGGGAGCCATCGGGTTTATAAAAGGGAAAAATGATTTTTTCGCCATCTTCTCCTATGCGGTAACGCTTTATAATTTCTAAAGGAATGTGGCGTTCTTTGTGGAGATAGGTTTTTACGAGATTCTGCGGGGGGCGCCCTGTAGGGACCGGTGGACGGTGATAGGAACGATGGGGCGCCATAAAGGGTTTGGGGCGTGTCAGATTGAGAGTCGCGCGTGCTTCTTCTAAGGCTTGAGAGAGACTAATGCCTTTGACTTCACACCAAAGGTCTAAAAGATCTCCTCCAGTGCCTTCTGCAAAATCATACCAAAGTCCTGCTTTACTACCACTCAAGCAAATCGATAAACTTTGACCAGCTTCACCACGTGTGTTGCCTACAATCCAATTGTTGCCTCGTTTGTGCCCTTGGGGAAGAAGCATTTCTGCTATTCTATCTGCTTGTGAGATAAGTTTTTGTTTGATTTCAAAAATTGTGCTCATGGTCATTCGTGATATTATTGTCGTTTTTCTCAAGATGTGAGAAGTGAGGACTCTGTTTTTGCTGTTCTCACCGTTTGATCTGATCGTAAAGTCCTGTGGTGCTATGGGGCTTGCTAGTCTACTTTGAGAGCTTCTTTGCCGCTCTTTTCTTGCTAATAGTCGCGAAACTTCTTGGCTTGCCAATGGGCTTGGCTCTCACTCAAACCTTCTGAAATGGCTCTGCTGATGGTTGTTTGCCAAGAGCATGGGAAGTGGTGCCTTGGGAAAAGGAGGACGGTGGCAAGAAGGGTGGGTGTGGATCTGCCTTGGAGAGTGTGGTGCATGCTTGGTCCTGTTTGGGGCATGTGTTTGGGGGATGCCTGTTGGGGTGCTTGTGTGGAGGGGGAGTGCCAAAGAGTTTGCTTTTCATTGAGTTTTTTTGAAATAGTTCTGCTGATGGTTGTTTGCCAAGAGCATGGGAAGTGGTGCCTTGGGAAAAGGAGGACGGTGGCAAGAAGGGTGGGTGTGGATCTGCCTTGGAGAGTGTGGTGCATGCTGGAGTCCTGTTGGGGCATGTGTTTGGGTGCCTGTGGGGGTCTTGCGTGGGGAAAATGCTTTTGTGATGAGAGCAAAATGGTCGATGTTGACTCGTTTTACGGTGTGAAGCGCTTATCCAAGTGTTGTTTTGCCGCCCATTGTTTTGTTCTGTGTTGTTTTGTCCGATGCTGTTGTGGTTTTGAAACATTTTTCCCCCTGCGCGTGCTTGAAAAATACGTTGTTTTTGTGATGTCAAAAATTGTCGCTATAGTTGATCAAACTGCGGTAAAGGATGTCGTTGCTCTCAGAGATGAAAGATGAAGAGCTGCCATGTTTTTGCTGTTCTAACCGTTCGATCTCACGGCGAAACCAGTTGCGCCATGTGGCTTGCCAGTCTACTTTGAGAGCTTCTTTGCCGCTCTTGGCTTGCCAATAGTCGCGAAACTTCTTGGCTTGCCAAAGAGCTTGGCTTTCACTCAAGCCTTCTGAAACTGCCGCTCCAATGTCTGCTTGCCAATGTTCAGGAAGGCGGTGTCCTTTGCCAATGGCTGAGGTAGAGGATTTTTTGTTGGAAGAAGGCGGGATGGAGGCAGGAAGATTGCTGGGTGGGAGATTGGGGGATGGGACATTGACATGTGGGAGATTGGCGGGGGATTTTGTTTTTTTTTCTGTGACAATTTGCGTGATAGAGGCGCTGGTGAATCCAGCTTGCGCAGCATTTAAGGGCGAGGAACAGTTTTCTGGGGACGCTACTTCTTCTTGTGAAGGGGAAGAGAGAGGCAAAGCAAGAGACAATGAGGAAGGCGTGCTTTGTTTAAAGCTCTCTTCGCAGGAAAAACAAGGTTCTGTCTCATGAAACAAAACTTTCTTTTCTAAAACACCGTAAGGTGTTTCCTTTTCTTCTGCCTTTTGAGCTTCTGAGCTTTGTTCATCATCTTTTGCACGATCGTTAAGCAGTTGTTGAATCTCAGTATTGATTTTCTTACGCTTTTTTGCCGAAGAACGACCCGCAAAGGATTTTTGTTCAAGCAATTTTTCTCGCTCTTGAAAAACATTTTCGCAACGCTGGTTCCATAACCCATTGGCTAAATTTAAAATCTTACCCTCTTGAATGAGCATTTCTAAAACATTAACAAAAGTTCGCTTGTCACAACCACAAAGACGCGCTAAACGTTCTTCCGATATTTCTAAAGGTCGGCCACGGGCATACATTTCATTGAGAAGAATCGTATAGATTCCAATTTCGTGTGCGCGCATTCCACGAACACCTCCTAGAAAATCATTTTGATACCAACAAACATATGGAAGTCTAGACGATTCATAATGAGGAGTTTCTTGTTGATTAGCATGTTTCATACTGCAATCTACTTTCTTCTTTTTTATACATTTTTATTGATGATAAAAGCTCAAATAAGGATTTAACTTGTGTTGCTTTTGGCTCTGTTCGATGATGACGAGAGGCTTCTTTACGACGCTTATAAATGATTGGCTGTGCTTGAAGCGCATGCAAACTTACGATTTAAGATTGCGGTGATGGAAAAAATAACAGAGAACAACACATTCTCAACGTACTTGCTTTTGGGCAGAAGCTTTGGAGAGTGGTCTTTTGTATCCTGTAGGGTGGTTAAAGTGTTTTTATGAGCTAAAAATAAAAAAAATCCCTCTAAAAAGTAAAATTTGTTTCCTTAATTTTATCCTTTTTAGAGGATAATGCAAGCCCGTTTTATAAAAAGGACGTGTTTTTTTAAAAAGACGCGCTATATGGTGAAATTATGAATATCGATGGTTGGCGTCAAAGATTAAGAATCGCTTTGGAAAAAAGTGGGCGGTCAAAAAGATCTATCTCCCTCGCTGCCGGTAAAGGCGCGGGGTACCTTCATTCTATTCTTTCTGAAGGAAAAGAACCAACAATCGAATCTCTCTCGCGAATTTGTCACGAAATTAATATCAGTATGAATTATATTCTTTACGGGAAAGGGGCTAGCCCTGAAGATAAAGAATTTATAGAGCTTATTTCGAAACTCTCTCCGCAAGAGAGACAGGCGATTTTGACTCTTTTGCGGCGGCCAATTGACGAAGCTTCAAAATAACTTCCTTCTGTGCTTTTGGGTCAAGGCGACTCCAGTATTTTATTAATATTATGTCACTCATTTTATCTCTCCTGTGTGTTTATAATTGCAATTTTGTAAGAACAAATAGAGAACAACAAAGGGGTATGAGAGGAACAAAGAATAATAGATTTTTATTTACATATGTCATTTGAACCCCGTAGATATTTAAAATATATCTTTTATGAAGGATAAAATGATTGACATCTCTCCTATAGAGGATATAAGACTAACGCTATATTTAGTCTTGTCAAGACAAGGCTATGCTTTATCAACTATCTAAAGGGGGAAATCATGAAAAATATTTCATTCGTTAAAGAGGATGAAATCATTGTCGTTTTATGCGAAGAGGAAAATCCTTGTACTTATGAAGGACCAATCGACGAAATCGAAGAAGTGCTCGAACTGATTGAAGAATGTGAAACTGTTTATAGAGTTTTACGACTCGATCTGATAACTTCTCATGCTGAAGATGTTACCGAACAAATGGCGGATTTTTATGTCGAAAATCATGAAATAAATGAAGAAAATACACAATTGCAGCCCTTCATTTTGAATAGTGAAGCGTATCATGCTTTTTTAAATGAAAGAGTGGCGTGCGATTATGACGATAATCTCTATGGCTCTTATGAAAAACAGCATCGTTTACGCCCATGTGATGTCTTGACAGATTATTGGTGGTAAACATGCCAAGTTATCTCAAGACTTCTTATCAAGGGTTTCCACTTTATTATGCTGGAAACACGCGAAATTTAATCAGACTCGAACCACAAAAACACAACGCTCTTCTTTTCATCTCGCAAGAAGCGGCGCTGTCTATGGCAAAAAATTTGGCGGAAGAATATCTCTGCTATGATTTTTCTGTCGTGCAGTAGCTGGGTTGAAAGAGAGAACACCCGAAGGGGCAAGTGGTTTTTTTATTGAGGAGAAAATATCACGCGTTATGCTTTCGTCTAGGGAGGACGCCGCTTGGGAGGGGCTTAGCTGATATGGAAAAGGAGGGGATGAGAAACTTGTGGGGAGGGGGATGTTGAGGGGGCGTTTCCAACAGCTTTTGTGATTTCAGCAGCAGAATATTTAAGGATGCTGTCATTCTTAGTGGGGAATGCATCTTAAAAGATATGAATGTTTCAAAGAGAATATGTTGCAAAAAAAACACTTTAAAGATGAAGGGGAGAAATACTATGCCAATCATTATCGATTGTATTCAAGGAACAGAGGAATGGAAGCAAGTGCGTAATGGTTTGATTACGGCTTCGTTGTTTGAGATGGTGATGGCACGAACAAAACAAGGGCAAAAAACGTCACGCTATCAGAGTGTGATGATGAAATTGGCGGGAGAAAGAATTACCGGAAAAACCGTTGATGAAGGGACAACACTTTCTCAGCGACGTGGGACTGAATTAGAACCAAGCGCGCGACAGCTTTATGGGAAACTGACACATACAGAACCTGAATGTATTGGCTTTGTTTTGGCTGATGATCGCGGACAAGGATTTTCTCCCGATGCTTTTGTTGGAAAAAATGGATTGTTGGAAATTAAAACAAAAAAACCTGAAATTTTAATTCCTCATTTCATGCAAAAGGGCTTTCCAGCAGAACATAAAGCACAATGTCAAGGAGGGTTATGGATTTCTCAACGCGAATGGGTGGATTTAATGCTCTATTGGCCAAATATGCCACCTTTGATTAAACGGGCTTATCGTGATGAAGCCTATATTTGCAAGCTTGAAAATGAAATTAGCCGTTTTAATGAGGCGTTGGAGAAGATGGTACAGCAAATTAAATCGGTTGAGACGGGTTTTCACATAAGAACAGAAATTGCTTTGAAGGAGAGAGAAAGCGGGGAGCTTGGAGCGCATGCAAGACGTATGCTGGAGGGCAAAACAAGAATGAGACGCAAGAGGGGAAGAAAGGGATCTTGTGTAGCGTTAAGGAGAGGCAAAGTTCTATAAAAAGGAAAGAGCAGAGGGGGAAAAGAGCAAAGCATATGTTGGAAGAGGGTGCCAAACAAGGGGGCGCAAAGAGTGCAGGGAGCACAAAGAGCTTGGCTATGAATGTGAAAGCATATTGGGACAATGGGGGGGTAAAAGCGGGGAGCTTGGAGCGCATGCAAGGCGGCGCGGTATTGCTGGAGGGGAAAACGAGAATGGGAGTAGGACCAAGTGTTTAGAGACATGGTGGTGTGATTTTGGGTGCTTTTGTGGTGAGTACTGTGGGGGAGCAGCAATGATGGGCCAATTGCTTTTTTATTGCTGTGACAATGGTGTACGTTATGCTTTCGTTCTTGGGGGGAGAGAGCTTTGCGGGGGCTTGGGGGATTTTCTTAGCCTATATGGAAAAGGGGGAGATACGCGGCTTTGGGAAGAGAAATGTTGGAGCGGGAAGAGGAGGAAATGGTGGGGATGAAGGGGGCAGGTCTTCATCCAGTGGCTTGGAGTGACACGGAAAGCATGCTGGAGAACAAAAATGAGGCTTAGGGGGAAGAGAAGCAGCAGTACAGACAGGTTTCCAACCTATAAAAAGGCACGTTCAAGGGGGAAAAGAGCCGGTTTTTGTGTTTTTGCGGCAACGCAAGTAGGGAGCTTGGAATGATACGTAAAGCATGCTGAAAAATGGAAAGAGGTGTTTGATGGGGGAGGTCGTTAAAGCTTGTTTAGACGTATTGGGACAACGGGGGGCTTCTGGGTGCTTTTGTGGTGGGGCGTGTTCGGGGGCGCGATGAAAGTCCCCCCCATGATGGCTAAGTTGCCGGACAAGTGCTTTTTCATTGGAGAGGAAATGGTCCTTGTGGTACTTTTGTTCATTAAGAAAGAGTCGTTTGAGGGGCGTTTTTTAGCCGATATGGGAAAAGGATGTAGGGGCATGAGAAAAAGTCTGTGTGGAGTCAAGTGGGCTTATTGGGGGAAAGATTGGGGGGCGGGTTGTGGAAAAAAATAGAGGGGTGGAGGAAACGGGAGAATAAGAAAAGAACGGATAAAAACGCGACAACCTTTATGGCTCTCGACAATCCCTTGTTATAGAAAATCAAAAATTACCACACCTTGTGAATTCACTGTGGGGGTGATCTTAAAGCTCTTCAAAAGCACTGATCAATAGATACTTCTCCATATAACTTTGATAAATGATATTAGTATGATCCCGAAGATAAATGCACCAATATTTACCAAATATCCTTTTATACTGATGAAAATTAATAACCCTATACTTATTATTCCTAGTGGTATATTCCACGTAAAAAATGAAATTATATAACACATTATAGGTATTATTCCACAAATAATGAAAATTACATTCATGATACTACCAATTACATGCTCGGTATTATCTTGTCGTCCGTTCTCTTGCTTTCTACTAATTTCAGAAGCCTTGTCATTATCTTTAAAAGTTTCATGATAGAACTGATTGTAAGCAGCTCTCTTTTGAGGATCTTTAAGAACTTCATAGGCTTCACAAATTTTTCTGAATTTTTGTTCTGCTTCGGTACTAGAATTATGATCAGGGTGGTATTGCAGAGCTAATTTACGAAAAGAAGATTTTATCTGTTTATCATTGCATTCGTAGCTTACACCAAGAATTCCATAATAATCGTCTTCATTTACTATCATTAAATACAGCCACTTGTATATTGCTCTTCTTTTATAAGATCGTTTAATTGATCCCCTTTGAATGTATTAATATGTGTTATTTTTGTGTTAAAAATATGTGCAAAAACATGTTTAATGAAAATGGCTATAGTGATTATACTGTATCTAGATGAGAGGAGATACAGTTCAAAACGCTTAAAAATGCAGGGTGTTTTTAATATTTTAGAAATATTTTTTTACAAAAATAGATTAAAAGAGAGACGATAAATCAAATGTAAAAGGGACGGCAATAATAGCCAAGGTTGTCATTATTGTAAATAAACAGGCAGGAACCTTAAATCTAAAACGCCAAAGTAAACTTATGGGAACAGACATTATCGTTGTTATTACGAATGCTACGATAAACCATTGCATGAATAATTTCATTATATTGATTTCATTATTAAAACGATTTTGTTTTAGTTCTTCCTCTGAAACACAATCGATAATAGAAAAGCCATGATAAACAGGAAATTTTTCACCTGGACAAGCGCTAACAGAAAATTGTTCAAGCTCTAACCATTCTCTTTCGCGTTCTTTTTCCAATAGCTTCTTTTTTATTTTCTGTCTTATATATTCTTTTGAAATACAATTGATCGGAGAAGTACTTCCAACAAAAAGACCATCTGTTGTACATCCACTCGTTGTATGATGCGTAAATAAAACAGCGCTTATTACGATAGCGAAGAAAATAAAGTGTTTAAACATAAGGTATTTATTGTCGTTTGTTTCTGATGAGCTTTTATAAGTCATTTCTGTTGAATAAATCAATATGTGTTATTTTGTGTTGGTAAAATACAACAAATTGTATGATAACGTTACTGTACTTTGGCACTCTGTATCTAAAGATGGCGATAGATAGTTCAAAACGCTTGAAAATACAGGGGACCCTTTGAGAAGCACTTTTCATAAAGTTATGGAATGAATAGATCAAAGTTTATGGTAATTTTGTATACTCTATGATAACTTTGTATAAGATCTCAATTTCATGATCAAGTTTCTCAAGTTCTTTCTTGTTTTTAGCTATACGCTCTTGATATGTCTCTATGTGTTTCATAAGGTTTGAGAGATCTGTATGCTCATGAGAGTGTTTTGCTTCATTCACATGTCGCATTGCATCTATTTCTAATTCTATAAGGGTGCACAGAGTATTAAATACATGATGTCGTTTTTTGATTATATTCTGCCATTTTTTTATTATATTGACATGTTTTTCATAGAGCGGTTGCGATAACTGCCGCTTATTTTCCAAAAAAATGTTTTTTCTATCCAGAGAATTTGGTAGAATTTTTCTTCCCACCAGCGACTTCCATTAACAAGGAAAATGCGGAAGAATCTCTCTCTTTCTGTAATTTCTTTTGAAGAGAACACTTCATTCGAATGAGTATATCCCTTTGAAGAATAAAAAAGATGCATTGTTAAAAGAGCGATAATTAAGACGCTTCTCAATAAAGACTGTTTAATTAACATTGTTTTTTATACCCTCTTAGTGCTTGATTATAGTCATTGTGAGAGGGCTTAATGGTTCTTTAGAAGTATTTTGAAAGGCGTTTTATTATCCGTTTAAAGATTTTTTAAATACTGCTTCCATTTTTCAAAAGTGCTATATCTTACGGGCGGTTTTACATCTTCTTTGGGCATCATTTTAAGGTATACCTCTCTAGCCATAACGCACATTGTTGCTGTGTTTCTAAAACGAGTGAGTTCATTGCCTATGATGAGCTGCTCTGTCTGAAGAGTTTGTTCTTTTCGACTAATGCCATTGGGAGAATCCAAAAATTTTTCTGCATACGCAAACATTGGATCATCAAAGTTTGTTTCAAACTTTGCTTGGAAGAAAATATTTTCTATATAATCCCAATCTTTCCTGTATTTCATCCCGTTAGCTTTAAAATCCTTCAGTCTTGTTGGTAAGTCGTTAAATGTAAGTGTGGGCATCGTTTTATCACCTTGCCATAAATCAAAAAAGCGTCCACAAAAAACAAGCAATATGTGATAATGTCTTAAAATATTGAATTCTGGAGGATTACGGGGCAATGTTATTAAATATTTCCAAAATTGACTTTTGTCATGGGGTATATCTACAGTTTTTTCCATATACGCTTTTAAATATTCTACCTCTTTTTTTGCTTTTTCTAATTTCTGAGAATATTCTAAACGAGTGTAATTTTCATGGACATATTTTTCGTAAAGCCTATCGTATTCAGCGAGATTTCTTACTTTAGTACAACCCAATAATATGAATACAGAAAAAAACGTTATAGATATTATAACGTACGTTTTAGATAATAATTTTATCATTTTAACCTTTAATGATTATCATGAATATTTAACTGATTTCTGTTGAATAAATCAATATGTGTTATTTTTGTGTTGAAAATATACGTAAAAAACGTATTTAATAAAAATGGTTATAGTGATCATAATGTATCTAAATAAAGGTTTGGTACAGGCTAAAACCCCGCATATGTGGGGTTTTAGCTTATTGGAGGAGGTATGACAGCAGAAAATATGCAGAAAATATAAGGGGGATCTGTAGCCAAAATGGTTGTCCTAGGGTGGGGAGAGTAGGGAATATCCAAAATACTCCAAATGAAATATACTTGTTCTTGTACATTCACGCACTTGTTTTAATAAAGATATCTCGCTCTAAGCTCATTTCACACCCATTTCATGCCGGCGTTCATAAATTTCATACTGGCGCTTGTGAATAATATCGTGAGGGGTATAACGATAAAGCCCCGTAAATTATAAACCCTAGAGGTTATAAAACCCCGTAGATTATAAACATTGCGCACCCTATCTTTACTTTATGAAAAAGTAAGTTGGTACTATTTGGGGAATGTTGCCAAAATTGCGGCATGGGCTGTAGCTCTTGAGACGATTCATAATCTCGTTTACTGGGGGGCTTCTTACGAAGAGATATGCTTTTCTTGGAAAGTTTTACGCCATACGGATCTTTCTGCTTGTGAACTATAAGCGAAGAGGGTGATTGATTTCAATAGAACAGAGGGAAAGAAGAACAGAGGGAGAGAATTTTTTGCTCTTCGGGTTCTTATGCAAGAGGAATAACTCTATCCGTATCAATCAAAGTATTCGTGTAAAAAAGATGCATGTTGAAAGAGGGATGGCTTAGAGCACGTGGAAAATCATAGTGTATAAAATTGGCAATGAGGGATCTTCTTTGAAAAGGCGGGCTATCAATTTGCTGCCATATAGGATGCCTAGTATATGGGGATGCCTGTCATATGAGATGTTTGTCATATGGGATGTTTGCCATATGGGAGCGTGGGGTGCTTAGTGAAAGCTTTATTGAGGGGGCTTTATCACTGTTTGGTTTTTGCTTTTGCCAAGGGGCGGGGAGAATGGGAAAGGCGTTGAGAGGAGGTTCTGGAAATGGCTCTGTTAGATTTGTTGTAAATGACGAATAGGATCGATGAAGCTTATTCTAATTTTTAGAGGGAATACTTGTGTTGCTTGAGGTGGGTAGAGAGGCTAGAAAGATAAGATTATTCGTTTTGGGGCGGATAAAGGTATCAATGGGATGTATTCAAACAATGAGTTTATAATAATTCATTATTGAGATTTAATTTGAATTTCAATGAGAGCCCGAAATAGTGTGAGATGTTCTTATTTCAACCCTTCTTATTCAGACGCTCTTATATTGAATCAAGTAAAATCGTTTGTCTGCATATTACAAGCGGGGTGAGCTTGTGAGGGAAAATATTCAAGAAATAAAAATGCCTATACCGTCTCAAGTGCCAAGAGCTGTTGCAACAGTGAGGCTTGGCAAAGTGGAGGATAGGGCAAATCTTACAGAAAGGAAAGAGGGGGAGAGACAAGGAAAAAAGGGGAAGCCAATAGGAGCGGGACTATTCTTTGGGGGCGGTTAATTTTAAAAGCCGTTCGCAAGGCATTTTAGAGATTAAGCGTGTCATTGAGGCTATTGATTTTGAAGCCATTGAAACGCATGGTTTAAAGGATGGAGGATTTGATGAAGCCGATGAAGGTTGGGGGAAAAGATTTAGGCTTATAGGGAAGATTTATAAGGACAAGAAGAGAGAAGCAGAAGAAGAAAAATAGAATGGTGCTGCGAGAGAGGATTGAACTCTCGACCTCTCCCTTACCAAGGGAGTGCTCTACCACTGAGCTACCGCAGCCGTTTTCAATCTTTGCGCTGTCTTGTGCCATATTGTTAGAAAATAGGCAAGAGAACATTTGTATATTCTTGCAAGAAAACGTATCTTATGTCATGACATATATTTCTTATATTCTTAAATATTTAAGATCATGAGTTGCTTGGATAGAAGCTCAACATTGTTCAAAAGGTTGCGCAATGACACAAATGTATCAAAAACAAAAGCACGATGAAATCAATCATCAACACGATGAAATCAATCATCAAGACGAAAAAGCAAAACGTCGTCAAGAAAGATTGGCGCAACAATTGCGTCAAAACCTGAAACGTCGAAAAGAGCAAAGTCGAAAAAGAGCGCAATCAGATCTTTAAAAAGAAAAAAATGTTTTTTTTAGAGCATCTTTGCAACCAAACGTCTCAATAATTTGTTCTCATATTTAGAATGCGTTCTAAAACGATTAATAAAGCATAACTTCCCGAAGGGGGACAATCCTTTGGAAGGGCAGGCACAAAGGAAAAGAGGGAAAACACTATGGATTCTATTCAAATTGTTGGGGGAGAAAAACTTAAGGGAACAATTCCTATCTCAGGGGCAAAAAATGCTGCATTGCCTCTTATGATTGCAGCGCTTTTGACAGAAGAAACGCTTACTTTAGAAAATATTCCTCATCTGGCCGATGTTGAATTGCTTATTCGTATTCTCAATAATCATGGTGTTGGATATGCCGTTGATGGACAAGAGTTTAACGATGAATGTGTGAATTCAAGAACAATTCATTTTACGGCGCAAAAAATAGCCACAACACGGGCGCCATATGAACTGGTGAAAAAAATGCGTGCAAGCTTTTGGGTTATCGGACCACTGCTTGCACGATGCGCAGAGGCTTATGTTTCGCTTCCTGGAGGGTGCGCTATTGGAACAAGACCCGTCGATTTTATCCTTGAGGGACTTAAAACTTTAGGCGCACAGATTACTATCGAAAATGGATATGTTCATGCAAAAGCGCTAAAGGGGTTAAAAGGTGCTCACTATCGTTTCCCTAAAGTCACTGTTGGTGGAACCCATGTGCTGCTGATGGCCGCGACAATGGCAAAGGGAACAACCACTCTTGAGAATGCGGCTTGTGAGCCAGAAGTGACAAACCTTATTCGAACCCTGAATGCTATGGGGGCTCAAATAACCGGTGAAGGAACAACAACGCTTACAATTGAAGGGGTTAAAAAACTCAACGGTGCTAGAGTACGCGTTATTGCTGATCGAATCGAAGCGGGGACATATGCAATGGCTGTTGCTATGACGGGAGGAGACGTCTTTCTTAAAAATGCAAATCCTAATCATCTTACAAAAGTGCTTAAGGTGCTTCAAAAAACAGGACTCGAGATTCACATAGAACCTCAAGGAATTCACGTTAAGCGAAATCCAAAGAACACCAAAATTATGCCCGTTGATATTAAAACAGGACCTTATCCTGCTTTTCCAACCGATCTCCAAGCGCAATTCATGGCGCTCATGACACGGGCTGAAGGAATCGCGCATATTACAGAGACAGTTTTCGAAAATCGTTTTATGCATGTTCAGGAACTTAATCGTTTAGGGGCAGAGATAAAGCTTGATGGGCAGACGGCAACTGTTTATGGAACAGAGAATTTGCAAGGGGCTCCCGTCATGGCGACTGATTTGCGCGCTTCTGTTTCTCTTGTGATTGCAGCATTGGCGGCAAAGGGAGAAACAATCGTCAATCGTGTCTATCATCTTGATCGTGGATTTGAGAGGTTAGAAGAAAAATTGGCTCGTTGTGGTGCCAAAATTCAACGCATTACAGTGTAAATCTGTTAAAGAGAGTCGATATTTAGGGAAGTTTGGAGGAGGTTGCTTGGGGGGTGGCTGTTGTGTGGGCGGCATGCTTTCATGACACGGGGTTGAGGGAAGCCCGCGAAATTACAGAGACGGTTTTCGAAAATCGTTTTATGCATGTTCAAGAACTCAATCGCTTGAGGGCGCAAATAAAGCTTGATGGGCGAGAGAGCAACGCATCTCATAAAACAAGAGAATTTGCAAGGGGGGGCCTCATCATGGCGACGGATTTGCGTGCTTGTTGTTTCTCTTGTGATTGCAGCCCTCTTACTCTTGTTACATTGGCAGCAAAGGGAGAAACAATCGTCAATCGTGTTTATCATCTTGATCGTGGATTTGAGAGATTAGAAGAAAAATCGGCTCGTTGTGGCGCAAAAATCCAACGTATCACAGTGTAAATCTGTAAGATGTCTCTCAAAAATGGCTTTGGGAGGGGATGATATGTTGTTAGGTGTGCTTTTGGGAGGTGTGATCTCAAAAATAAAGGGTTATTAGTCCTCTCAATAAACGTGGGTTTTATTTCATGGTTTTGGAGTTTTTACGAGCGGGCATAAAAGTTTGAGAGGCGGGGGTGGAGCTCATAAAATAAAGACTGTTTTTAAATTTTATTGCTAATTTCATGAAATTACTTTATTGGTAAGAGAATGTTTTGGTCGTCTACGCAGCGATCAACAGGGAATGAAAGACCCTAAACTTGAGACACGTATTTATCCAGCTTTATGGATATCCCGGATTTCCGGGAGCTTTTGTTATGTCCAGGTGCGCTCTAGCACTAAAAGCAAAAGGCTGAGTCAAGTTTCAGCTCTTTCAACTCCCGGAATACCAATGCGAGGGCGCTCGCAACCGGCAGGGGAGCTTGAAGTGAAAGCTAAAAATCCACACTTTAACGACATTTCGATAGGCAGAAAAATTCGCTTTAAAAGAACAATGCTTGGAATGTCGCAAAAGAAATTAGGCAGTCAGTTAGGGGTGACTTTTCAACAAATCCAAAAATATGAAAAAGGCTCTAATCGTATAGGAGCTGGGCGTTTACAAGAAATTGCCGATATTCTCAATGTTCCTATTTCTTTTTTCTACTCCGATCTCTCTACAAAAGAAAATGTCTTGTATTGCTGTGATGAAAGGATTTCAAGTAAAGAAGAGCATATCCTTTTGAAAAGTTTTAGAGAGCTCAAACCTAAAAAGCAGAAGGCAATTTTGTGTTTGATTGTCTCATGAGATAAAAACACTGTTTTAAATTTTATTGCTGGTCTCCAGAAATTATTTTATGAACAAGCACTAGGGTTCTCGTCGTACAGTGTGGTTGAATGGTGGAACCCAAAGCCTGAAAATCCAAGATGAAACATTAGCCTGCTTTATAAGTATCGCGAGATTCCGGGAGTTTTTGCCATGTCCAGGTGCGCTCTAGCACTAAAAGCAAAAAAAGCTGACTGAACTCAGTACTTTCAGACTCCCGGAATACGCATAAGAGGCGCTCGCAACCGGCAGGGGAGCTTGAAGTGAAAGCTAAAAATCCACACTTTAACGATATTTCGATAGGCAGAAAAATTCGCTTTAAAAGAACAATGCTGGGAATGTCGCAAAAGAAATTAGGCAGTCAGTTAGGGGTGACTTTTCAACAAATCCAAAAATATGAAAAAGGCTCTAATCGTATAGGGGGCGGGGCGTTTACAGGAAATTGCTGATATTCTCAATGTTCCCATTTCTTTTTTCTACTCCGATCTCTCGACAAAAGAAAATGCCTTGTATTGCTGTGATGAAGGGATCGCAAGTAAAGAAGAGCACATTCTTTTGAAAAGTTTTAGAGAGCTCAAACCTCAAAAACAGAAGGCAATTTTGTGTTTGATTGTCTCATGAGATAAAAACACTGTTTTAATTTTTATTGCTGGTCTCCAGAAATTATTTTATGAACAAGCACCAGGGTTCTCGTCGTACAGTGTGGTTGAATGGTGGAACCCAAAGCCTGAAAATCCAAGATGAAACATTAGCCTGCTTTATAAGTATCGCGAGATTCCGGGAGTTTTTGCTATGTCCAGGTGCGCTCTAGCACTAAAAGCAAAAAAGCTGACTCGGATTCAGTGTTTTTGACTCCCGGAATACCAATGCGAGGGCGCTCGCAACCGGCAGGGGAGCTTGAAGTGAAAGCTAAAAATCCACACTTTAATGACATTTCGATAGGCAGAAAAATTCGCTTTAAAAGAACAATGCTTGGAATGTCGCAAAAGAAATTAGGCAGCCAGTTAGGGGTAACTTTTCAACAAATCCAAAAATACGAAAAAGGCTCTAATCGTATAGGGGCGGGGCGTTTACAGGAAATTGCCGATATTCTTAATGTTCCTATTTCTTTTTTTTACTCCGGTCTCTCAACAAAAGACAATGTCTTGTTTCCTTGTGATGATGAGATCTCAAGCAAAGAAGAGCACATCCTTTTGAAAAGTTTTAGAATGCTCAAACCTCAAAAACAGAAGGCATTTTTGTGTTTGATTTCTCATTGAGAGTAAAAAGTTTAAATAATCGCTTGCTAAATAATAAATTATTATATAGGCTCTTTTTTTAGGGAAGGGGTGTTAACATTTCCCCCCCGCGGAAATTTCCCAATGGACCCTCCTTCTCTATTTTAAAAATCATAAAAACTTTTCTCCTTTCTCCTTTCTCCTTTTTTCAAAGAATGACTTATCTTATTATGTCGTGAAACACCGTTGTTTTGAGCGGTGATATAAGGCATGAAAAACGTTACATATTTAAGTGTTTTTAAATATCGTGGTCATCAGTACTTCTGGATTGGGTTTGTCTGTTGCGCTTTATGAAATGAATCGCATTGAGGTCAGCAGGAGAAACCCGCCCGCAAGAGGCTGGACTATTGACAGTCTGGTGATGGCTAGGAACCTCACTCCTTTGAGATGTGGAGAGGCGGTCAATTTTTATGTATCATTCGGAATTATTTTAAATCCACACATTCTCGTTTTCGTTTATCTGTAGAAAATTATTTTTTTCATCCAACATTTCAGTTCTAAACTGTCTTAAAAAAACAGGAATAAAAATAAACTCCTTAGCTATCTTATCGTCAATAAATTTATTAAAAGAGGGAAAAATCAAGAAAATCTTGAAATTATTGCCTTGCATAGCTTTATCAAGTATTGCTGGATGTTTTCCAGATTTACCCTTGACGTTGCCAGATAGCCCTTTGACGCTGCCAAATTTACCTTTGACGCTAAATGTGTGAAAAAAGACAGATGTAAATGTGTGAAGAAAGCCAGAAGTAAATCAGCTTGAGGTCACAAAAGCACTGTTAGAATGGAGTATGCCAAGCTTTTATGAAGGTGGATTGGGGTCATAGAGGCTGTAGTATGAGTGCGAATGCTTTTATTGAAAAATGTCTCATACAAGCAGGATATCATAATAAAATGAGAAGCTAAAAGAACAAGGTTGCTGTCAGAATTATAATATTAAAGATCTTTTTATTTGTGTTCTTTGTATTATTACTCCAAAATAAAGTATTAAAAATATATATTTAAATTGATAGTAAGTGTTTGTAATATTTATTATTTTTTAATATAAAAATATGGTAATAAAGCAACTTATGTATTTTTATAATATTTATAATTATGCAAGAAAAATGAAATGAAGCAGACTTTGAAATTATTGAGTGCTTTATTGATGATGGTTGGATGTTATCAAGCTCAATGTCCTCAAACGAGTGCAGGTACATGGAAGAAGTATGAGGCAAATCAACTTGAAAAAAAAGTTCTTGTTCATGGTGTCCAAGAAGATTTTCAGAATGATCCTGCCTATATAGAATGGTGTATCGTCAATGAAAAGCATCCGGATTGTAATCCTTTAGAATCTCGCAATCCACCGAAGTTTAGTAGAACTCTTGGGCACGGGCACTGATGAAAATGGCGATGTAATGTCTTTAACTGATGAAAAAAGGAATATGAAAAACCTATAAAAGATAGCTATAACAAAAAAATAACTTCATTCTTTAAAAACTGAGGATGCCATTGTTAGTGGAATGCAGATAAGGCATGAGGGGCTAGAGGGTAAAGTCATGGGAACAGAGCATTTGCAAGGGGCTCACGTCATGGCGATTGATTGCGTGCTTTTTGTTTCTCTTGTGATTGTCGCCCTCTTATCTTGTTCCATTGGGTGGTCAAGGGGAGAAACAATCGCTATTATTTTAATTGTGGATTTGAAAGGTTGGAAGAAAAATAAACCCGATATGGCGCAAAAATCCAACGCATTACAGTGTAAATCTGTCAAAGAGATGTCTCCAAGAATGGCTTCAGGAGGGAGAGATATGCTTTAAGGTGTGCTGGGGAAGGACTTAGTTTGCTGGGCTTATTTGGTTTGGCACAGGGCTCTTTTAAATAATTTTCGCTCTTTTGTGGATCATTTTTGCAGGACTGAGCATAAGCATTTGAGAGGCGGGGGCTCTCTAAAAAACAAACAAAGACTTATTATTGTTTAAGTGTTGTTCATGGCACTTATGATGGGGTTGAAGGAACAGCGCAGATTACAGAGACGATTTTTGAAAATCGTTTTATGCATATTCAAGAACTCAATCGTTTAGGGGCAGAGATAAAGCATGAGGGGCTAGAGGGTAAAGTCATGGGAACAGAGTATTTGCAAGGGGCTCCCGTCATGGCGATTGATTGCGTGCTTTTTGTTTCTCTTGTGATTGCCGCCCTCTTATCTTGTTCCATTGGGTGGTCAAGGGGAGAAACAATCGCTATCATTTTGATTGTGGATTTGAGAGGTTAGAAGAAAAATGAACCCGATATGGCGCCAAAATTCCACAATTAACGGGAAAAAGTTTTGCAAGAGGCGTGAAAAATCATCGTGCTAAAAAGACATCCCAAAAGAAAATCGTGAAAAGCACCCCTCAAAGGGCGCCTTAGAGAAAGAAGACGGACTATTAAAGGGGGCGTTAGAAAAAAGGCTACCAAAAATCTGGAACTTCAGGCTTTAAATGAGGACCAATCCGTACTGCCGAGACCTTTTCTGCTAATCCTGTACGATCTGAAATCTCAACCGCTAAACCACAAAGGGTGGCTTCTCCACACGCCGGTTCAAAACGATCTCGCTTATTCTTGTAAAGAAAACGGTATAAGGGTTCTTCTTTCTCCATTCCAAGTGATGAGTTGTAATCTCCACACATGCCTGCATCCGATAAATAAGCGCTTCCACCTTCTAAAATCTGTGCATCTGCAGTGGGAATATGCGTATGGGTGCCAACGATAACACTTACACGACCATCAAGAAAATGTCCAAAACATTGCTTTTCGCTTGTCGTTTCTGCATGAAAGTCAAAAATAATCGCATCGGCTTGCTCCATCAAGGAACAGGCTGACAGAATATCTTCCGCTGTTTCAAATGGATCTTCTACTTTGCACGGCATAAAAACACTGCCCAACAGATTCGCAACAAGAACACGGGCATCATTTTTCGCTGTAAAAATACCAACTCCTCTTCCGGGAGTCTCTTGCGAGAAATTGGCAGGACGTAAAAAACGATCACTCTCATGCGCATACTGCAATGCTTCTGTATGAGAAAAAGCATGATTACCCGTGGTGACAACATCAACTCCGGCCATCAAAAGATCTTGATACGTCTCTTGTGTGAGGCCAAAACCACCAGAGGCATTTTCACCATTCACCACAACAAAATCAAGCTGCCATTTCTCAATGAGTTGAGGAAGATGCCCAAAAACAGCTTTACAGCCTGTATTGCCAACAATGTCACCTAAGAATAAAAAACGCATAGGTGTTTTAATCACATTTTAACATTTTAAGAAACCTTTTTCTGTAAAAATTTTCTGTACCTGTAAATCATGTTCTGTTGGAGGAATGGAACAAACCTCCTGACACGAGAAACCCATGCCCCATAATGTCATTGAATGTCCTTGTTTTTTTAGAGATTCAACGGCACGGTCATAATATCCTCCTCCATAGCCAAGACGATGACAGTGACGATCAAACGCAGAAAGCGGAACAATAATAATATTGGGAAAAACAACAGCGTTGTCTGCTCCTGGGCCCAAAGTACCAAAACGCATGGGCTTGAGAGCCGTGCTGGGTGAAAATGCACGAAAAATCATGGTGGTGGAATCAAGCACTGCCGGTAAGGCTAGACGTCCACCACGTGACGCTATAACATCAAGTAAAGGACGCGGGTCAATCTCCGATTTGATGGGCCAATAGCCTGCTAAAATGAGGCGTGAAAAATCGGTTCCTTTTTTTTCAAGAGACTCAATAACGTGACAACAAGCACGTTGTGAAAATAGTTCGCGCTCTTGCGTTGAAAGAGCATCACGACGCGATAAACCGCTTTGACGGTGCTGTGTGCGAAGAGATAAAGTTGTGTCGCAGGGGTTATTGGAGGTCATTTTCTTCGTCAATTTTTTTATCATCTGCTGGTATTTTATCCCTTGTTGGCATTTTGTAAATCGTAGTGAGAACAGAGCCGTACTGTAAAAAGAGTGCGTGATTCTTTTATTGAAAGAGCATTTTGATGCGATAAACCGCTTTGGTGGGTGCTTTGTTGCGAAGAGATAAAGTTGTGTCGCAGGGGTTATTGGAGGTCATTTTCTTCGTCAATTTTTTTATCATCTGCTGGTATTTTATCCCTTGTTGGCATTTTGTAAATCGTAGTGAGAACAGAGCCGTACTGTAAAAAGAGTGCGTGATTCTTTTATTGAAAGAGCATCTTGATGCGATAAACCGCTTTGGCGGGTGCTGTGTGCGAAGAGATAAAGTTGTGTCGTAAGGGGGTATAAGTTGCTGCAAGTGTCATAAGATAAAGCTTACCGTTATTTCTTGAAAAGAGAGTATTGGTCTTCTGGAAAAGGACATCTTCAATTTTTGGGGGAAAAATTTTATTTGTGCAAAAAAGTTATGTAAAAAAGGTGATCCACAACAACCGATGGAAAAAGCTGACCCCAAGAACCTAAACAAATAGGTGGGCGCCATATGAAAAAGCCCACGGGCTTTATCAGGGACAGCTCCCTTGGAGATCACTAAGGTCTCAGGAATACGTTATTTCCTGTCGAGAAGCGCAGAACACCTCTCTTAATATAAAACAATTTCAGAGTTTCTGCTAGAGATAAAATAATTTACCTCTCTTGTTTTTCATAAAGTTTTTTCAAGAGGGTAATGTTGCTGGTGGTTTTGGGAAATGGCTGCATGATGTATGGCGTGCTTATTCAAGGTAAAAAAGAAAAAACATCAGTGGGAAGAGCGAAGCACCATGGTTTAGTGGGAATGCTTGATTTGATGTTGCGGGAGAATGCTTGGGGGAGGTTTTTGAAGGGGGAATATTTTTATGCAAGGAGGTTTGTTAAATCGATGTTGGACCTTTGAAGCTTTCGCATTTGTGGGTCATATTTCAGTGCTGTTTTTAGTTTTAAGGGGTGGGGGGAGACGATACGGTATGGGCTGCTGATGGTTGAAGCTCATAAAAATACAGACGATGATAGTTTATCAGAGGCGCTAAGCGATGTTTGGAGCTTTTTTAAAAAAATATTTTTTGAGGTTCGTATTTTACAAATTGTTTTATCCATGATGAAAGGTGTGAAAAGAGGCGGCGTGAAGAATTTGTCTACTTCGAGAAAAAATTCTGTAGGCGAAATATGGGGGAAAGTGTTTAGACGTTGTCTTAAATACAAAAAAGAACCAAGTTCAAAAAAAGCACTATCGTTGCGTGACTCAAGCTCAAGAGCATGGTTGAGATCAAGCAGAGTAAGTTTGAAATCGTTCAGTGGGATGTGAATCCAAGCGCGTCTTGTCTAAGCTTGAATGCGTCATACGGTCTCGCTCGTGAATGACACCGTTTAAAGAGCTTGCGGCGATTGTTCATCTAACAGAGCTTGCACGCGCTTTTGAATCCTCCGCATTTGTGGAGTGTAATCTAATGCTGTTTCATAAGCTTTAAGAGCAAGTTTCGGATGCCCTATTGCTTCCATGGCAACGGCCCAAGTTCAAAAAAAGCACTATAATTGCGCGGCTCAAGCTCAAGAGCATGGTTGAGATCAAGCAGGGCAAGTTTGAAATCGTTCAGTGGGATGTGAAACCAAGGCGCGTCTTGTCTAAGCTTGAATGCGTCATACGGTCTCGCTCGTGAATGACACCGTTTAAAGAGCTTGCGGCGATTGTTCATCTAACAGAGCTTGCACGCGCTTTTGAATCCTCCGCATTTGTGGAGTGTAATCTAATGCTGTTTCATAAGCTTTAAGAGCAAGTTTCGGATGCCCTATTGCTTCTATGGTAATGGCTAAGTTTCAAAAAAGGCACTGTGAATTGTGTGTGGGGGATGTGTGGTTATAAGCAGGGGGCTTTTAGTTTATTGAGTGGGATGTGAAGCCGGCTTGCGTCTTATCTAGGTTTGAAAGGATGTCGTAAAGTGTCTCGTTCTTGAATGGTTTCAAAGAGCTTGTGGTGATTGTTCGTCTAACAGAGCTTGCACGCGCTTTTGAATCCTCCGCATTTGTGGAGTGTAATCTAATGCTGTTTCATCAATCTTAAGAGCCAAGTTTTAGACGCTCTGTTGCTTCCATGGTAATGGCTAAGTTTCAAAAAAGGCACTGTGAATTGTGTATGGGGGATGTGTGGTTATAAGCAGGGGGCTTTTAGTTTATTGAGTGGAATGTGAAGCCGGCTTGCGTCTTATCTAGGTTTGAAAGGATGTCGTAAAGTGTCTCGTTCTTGAATGGTTTCAAAGAGCTTGTGGTGATTGTTCGTCTAACAGAGCTTGCACGCGCTTTTGAATCCTGCGCATTTGTGGATAGTAATCTAATGCTGTTTCATAAGCTTTAAGAGCAAGTTTCGGACGCTCTGTCGCTTCCATGGCAACGCCAAGTTCAAAAAAGGCACTATAATTGCGCGGCTCAAGCTCAAGAGCATGGTTGAGATCAAGCAGGGCAAGTTTGAAATCGTTCAGTTGAATGTGAATCCAAGCGCGTCTTATCCAAGCTTCAGCGTGAGTAGGTAAAAGCGCAAGAACATTATCAATATAATCAAGCGCAAGTCCATAATCGTCGCTGTTAAGTGCATTTTCAGCCCATGACATCAAAAGATCAATCGTCTCACTCCCCGATTGGGACCACAAATGTTGAAGTTGTTGACTGATCTTCTTCGCGTTAGCAACATCCGCACAATATTTCAATTCTTTGAGTAAACGTGAAATTTCTGCTTCTTTGCGTTGCTTAATTCTATCAACATGGGAAAGCTGCTCTTTGTCAAGATCTTCAAGAATAACCGCCGAGGAATCAGAATCGGAGGGCGTTGAGGAAGGGGGAGAAGAATTGGGAATAAGATCTTCTAACGGTAAAAGCGATTGTGGAGAAGGTCGATCTTCAGGAAGAGAAGGAGGATTTTGCCCATAACAGGAAGAAATAAAACAAAAAATGCCAACAAAAGAAAGCAAAAAAATGCGCTGGAAAATACAGAAAAAAACCAGCTGAAAAAAACAAAAAGCTTTTAAAAAAATAGAAAAATCCATAAAAACAAGCCCTCAAAAGATAAATTACCACACATTATCAAACAATGGACTTGCAACCCCAAAAAATCTCAAGAAAAAATCTTTCATGCCTACAATTAAGGTAGGCATAAAAACATTAGCTCTGAAAGAATTAGCCCTGACGTGCTCTAAAACGTGGGTTCGTTTTATTGAGGATATAAATACGACCTTTACGACGCACCAAACGATTGTTACGGTGGCGCTCCTTTAGTGCTTTAAGCGAATTTTTAATTTTCATCATATTCACCGTTTAAACAGTTTACTTAACACAATACTATAATACAATATTAAAATACGAAAACACAATATTACAATCCCAATAGACTGCTTACTCTATGAGCATTGCATTACGATATCGTACTTGCATCATAATATCACACGATACACTCTTTCACTGTGATCACAAAAAGAAAAGCGCACTCTTAAAGTACGCATTAAAACACTTTATCAGCACAATGAATAAGTGAAAATTGCAAAAAAGTAAGAGAGATCTAACAAAAAGTCTTATTCTTGTCAAGGGTATATTACAAATTCCTTAGGGTGTGTTAATGGTTTCTTTGAAGGTAAAAAATATTGAGTAAAAAGCAAAATGAAGTACTAAAAGTGGAAATAAGATAAAAACCTCTCGGCTTTGAACAAATAAGCCCTGTCAGGGGTGGGATGTTGAAGGGGGTGGTTTGTCTTTGAGGAGGGGCGAGGTTGTTCTTCTTAAAATGCAGGGCTTGTTGTGTCTCGTGAAGCTCTGTTAGGTGCGTGTGCCGGCTGAAATGCTTGAAGTAGGGGAAATCGAGGGAGGGAGCCGTTGGAATTGTTCCTTGTATTTGCTATACGCACATAATATCATGCCTATAGTTTCAAATGCTCCCTTACGAAAAGTCTCATACCCCCAATATGCTCCCTCAATAACTGGTAATCACATTAAATACGTCTAGAAATATGAAAATAAGAATTATGGTATTCTTAATACCACGTTTTTCACGATTTTTTTTTATTTATTAATTCCTTTATTACATTTTTGATTTGCTAAGTTTAGTCCTGTAAGCGCTTTACGGTACAGTTTTCGATATTTAATAGTAGAATAAACCAACCAAACGGATAATGTTATTATTGCACAACCGACAATGATCCCTAAAATGCGCCCTAATATTATAGCTTCAATCATTTTTCTCTCCTTATTATATTTTGATTAGCAACCGTTTCGTCTAGTTGTTTCATTACTTTTTTCAGTTTCTTCTTTACTATGATCCGTAGCACCAAAGAGATTGGTATCGAACCATACAGAATTAATCCGCATATCAGCCCGATTAAACTTGCAGTATCCATTTGAGGTTTATCTGCATGGCCTAATATTGAGAGGAAAATGTATAAACAAATGCTTATAAAGATTATGAATATAAATTCTCCCAGTGAAACAACACCAGCCTTTATTGTTTCCTTAACTTCTTTTTGGATATCAAGGACTAAATCCCATTGAGGATATCTATCATTTTGTTCTTTTGACGATGCATTTGATAAGTTTGTTTTTGGCATGTTGATATTCGTTTGTTTCTTGAATGTTTTGTCTTTTGATAAAGTGAATAACTCAGTTTCTCAGATATGAGATGAAAAGAAGATTTCTGTACTTGTTATAATATAATACGAATGACCTGCTACCTCTGTAGCGTATCGTCCCTTTTATTATTATGAAACATGTACAATTCTCCGTGCCGCTATGTAAACGATTCGTTTTGTGAGTACAATTATGTTTTATGACTAAACTATAGGCGAAGAGGCATTTAATATGAAGTGTTCATGTCGGCTAGAATTTACTTAATAAAGAGTCTGATTGTTGGCAGATTGGCACAGGAATCTTCGTCCTTGAGCGCTGTTAGGCGCGCAAATTTGAATAATGTAACTTGATAGGGGAAAGAACGAAGGCGATAGACATAACGAAGGTGACAAATATTACAAATGTTTAAAGTGAGTGATATTTTAAACGGCTGGTGTTTTTGAGCGTAAATAAATTTACGGTTTTCTTTCAGTGTGGAGTGTATTTACATCTGCTCTTTTAAGCTTTATCGCGAAATGAAACAAGGAGAGACGCTTCAAGCCCTAGAAAATACGATACAGGTAATATCGCCTTGTGAGAGGAAATTTCTGTGATGGATAAGCTTAGTACTGTAACTATATCTTTGACGTGGAGGTCAGGAGTGGTGCGGGGTGCGCGCTTGGCACTTTTGTGAAAAAATGAACACAAGAAGGGAGACTAGAGGCAATGAGAACGCATTGTTAGAGTGCTCTCTATAGGTGCAAGAGGAAAGTTTATCCCCTAAAGTTGGAATTAAAAGGCCTAAAGATTGGAATTAAAAGGGAAGTGAAGAGGACGACTTTATAGTATGGGGAAATATTTATGCTGTGCAAGATATCCGTTGAGGGGAAGTTGGGGGGTGGTGAATTACTTTTAGTTGTGGGGAGATGTTTTTGAGAAAAGGAAGAGGAGCTGTTGGATTGTTGATTGGTGTGGTTTTTGTGTCTTTGAGGGGGCATGGAAGAGAAGGAGCTTGTAGGAGGGCTTCACGCCTTTTCAGGGGCGAATTAAAAGGTGAGGGGCGCTTTGAGCCGCTGGATATCGGTGGAGTGGAGAAGTTGTTTTTTCAGTTCATTTGGGGAAAAAGTATTTGTATATATGTGGGCTTAAGATTTGTTGGCTGGTCCCAGTAATTGGATGATATGCCCCATTTTGCGGTGGGGATGGGAAGAGCTTTTGCCATATAAATGGATTGATGTGCGCTCTTGTGTGAGAAAATATTTTAAAGTGCTGAGATTGTTCCCAAGGAGATTTGTCATTTGGCAATCGCTATGGCGGTAGGTGCTGCCCAAAGGAAGTCCGCAAATAGCACGGATATGTTGTTCAAATTGTGAAGTTATGCACGCCTTTTGTGTCCAATGACCAGAATTATGCACACGCGGCGCTAATTCATTCACTAACAGATTACCATCCATTAAGACAAAAAATTCAATGCAAAGAACACCAACATAATTGAGGGCATCCATAACTGTTAAGCTTATTTCTTGTGCTGCTTTTTGCACCTCAGGTGGAATATGTGATGGAACAAAGGACTTATGAAGAATACCATTTTTGTGTTGATTTTCAGGGCAATCATAAAAAATATGTTCCCCTTGTTTTGTACGTGCCGAAAGAACCGAAATTTCCGATAAAAAAGGAACTATTTCTTCCAAAATACAAGGCTGTTCCTGAAAAGTCCTTAAGGCTTCGTCAAGGGTTTGTTCATCTGGGTGATCAAGCTTGATCTGGTTTTTTCCGTCATAACCAAAACGACGCGTCTTTAAAAGACCACGCCCGCCCAATGCATCAAGACCGGAAAGAAGAGAAGAAGAATTGTCAACAGCATGCCATGACGCGGTGCCGATTCCTTGATCATGCAAAAATTGTTTCTCAAAAAGTCGATCTTGCGTGATCTCTAAAGCTTTCGAAGAGGGATAAACAGGCTTGCTCTTTTCTACATATTGAACCGTTTGAAGCGAAAGATTTTCAAATTCATAGCTGACAACATCACACTGAGAAATAAAATGATCTAAGGCTGATATATCATCATAGGAGGAAACAATATGATTGTTTGCGGTTTGAGCCGCTGGGCAATCTGCTTCAGGGCAAAAAATAACGGTTCGAAATCCTAATTCTGCTGCCGCTATGGCTAACATACGTGCCAATTGTCCGCCACCAATTAAACCAATAACGCTTCCTGGAGGTAACATGTTGGATGAGGTAGTGTTGGCTGAGGAGGTGTTGGCTGAGAGGGGCGTGTTGGATGAGAGGGTGATGTTGGATGAGAGGGGCGTGTTGGATGAGGGGGTGATGTTGGATGAGAGGGGCGTGTTGGATGAGGGGGTGATGTTGGATGAGGGGGTGATGTTGGATGAGGGGGTGATGTTGGATGAGGGGGTGATGTTGGATGAGGGGGCAGTGTTGGCTGAGAGGGGCGTGTTGGATGAGGGGGTGATGTTGGATGGGGGGGTAGTGTTGGAGAACGCTGCCATTTTAAACCTCTGTTACCGGCGTTTGTGCGACATTGGCTGTTTGTTGTTGACGCCAATCTTGTAATCGTTGTGCGAGATCATGGTCATAAACGGCCATAACGGCTGCGGCTAAAAGAGCTGCATTAATTGCGCCTGCTTTACCAATGGCTAATGTGCCAACGGGTATTCCTGCTGGCATTTGCACGATTGAAAGTAAGGAATCTTGACCCGAAAGAGAGTGTGAGTGCACTGGAACGCCAAAAACAGGAAGGGGAGTGAGTGCTGCTAACATGCCAGGAAGATGGGCTGCTCCCCCTGCACCGGCAATTAAGATTTTAAATCCTGCTTCTTTTGCTTCTTTTGCAAATTGATAAAGGCGTTCAGGAGTTCGGTGTGCTGAGACAATATGCGAACTATGAGAAATACCAAGATTCGTCAAAATATCTGCACTATGGCACATCGTTTGCCAATCCGATTGGCTCCCCATTAAAATCGCGACATCACATGATTTTTTTGTCATTCTCCATCCTTTTCAAATGTTCAATGCGATTCTTTCTCATCATTTTTTAAGAGTTTTATATTCTTTTTGCAAAGCCAATTGATGATAGAAAATAGTTATTTTTCAAATAAGATTGAAAGATAAAAATTTAAAGAGGATACAAGAGATGAAAAATGAGAATATTAAGACGCATAAAGCACTGTTCTTTAAGATGCGGTGTTCAACATGTTGAACCGTGAAGCCGTTAGGTTGCCGGATTGTCATTTTGTCATTTCCTCAGGAAAGAGGGAAAATACATCGCCAGAAAGCTATTGATGGTAAGGTTTTCAAAAAATATTCTCATTTTTTATTTGCTAAAATAAGTACTGTTTCCATATTATGTAATGTGTCGTGCAATTTAAAATATTGTTTATGATGAAAAAGAGATTTTTATGGCAAAAGTGTGTTACGAATAAGTATATTCTTTTGAGAAAAAAGAGAGATCTTTTTCTCTCAATTTCAAAGGCTGATTATTTTGCTGTTTAGGTAATTCTTTTATGGGGGAAAATATGCTCTATCGTTGCTGATGTAAGGGAAACCAATAAGCAACGCTTTGGCTGAGAGGTGTTTTTAGGGGATTATATATTTTATCATTTCTTCATAAAAGTATTATGACAATGAAAGTGAATGATGAATTGTGAATAATAAATTCATTGTCTCTTTTTTGCCCAATTTTGTAATATGGTGAATACTCAGCAATAAGAGTTAAACCCTCAATGTTAAGAAAGGAGATTTAAAAGCTATGTTTTTTCCGTTTTTAATCGCTCTAGGTACTGCAGTAACTACTGTATATGGCAAAAAAAATATAAGTTATGTGTTGTGGGCCATTTTATTCGTTGTCATTCTTCTCACTTTTAATCATCACGCAACTTCTACTTTAAATCTATCTTTTTGAGAGAATAGCCATGGAACATGTTGAACAAAAAAATCCTCATTTCGTTATATTTATGAATACGCTAGGACTCATCGGATTATCCGTTGTTTTGGTGGTGGCCTTTTATTATCAATTGGTAAAGTTTGAGTTGCCTTGTCCCCTTTGTTTGCTGCAGCGCGTTGGATTGATGCTTGCAGGATGCGGGTTCTTGCTCAATATTCACCATAAGGTGAAAAATACCCATTATGGCATGGTTATCCTCGGTTGTATGGTAACCAGTATCATTGCGGCACGGCAGGTGTTTTTGCATATTACACCAGATGATTTGGGATATGGTTCAACGTTCTTTGGATTACATTTTTATACTTGGGCTTTTATTATTTCTGTTCTTTGTATCTTTGCTGTATCGTTCGTCATGATTTTAAGTGAATTGGCGCACAAGTTTAAAGAATTTTCTCCTTTTCCAATATTGAGTAAAACAGCAAGTTTCTTATTTGTATTTTTAATTGCGGCAAATTTGATTTCTACTATACTGGAATGTGGTGGGGGACAATGCGCTGATGATCCTGTAAGGTATGAATTGTTATCAAATTGGTTCTCTTCAGAGTCTTGAAATTTTTAAATAATCTCTCATCGTAATTTTATTGTTTAAAGAAGCGGAAATGTTCAAAAGTCCGCTTCTTTTTTGTCCTATTATGCCGTAAAACAGTGTTGTTTAGAGCGGTGATATAAGACATAATAAGCTTTACATTAAGTGTTTTTAGATATCGTGATCAGGTCTTCAGGGTAGGGCTTTGTCTATCGCGCCTATGAAGTGAACCGCCTCTACCCCCCTCGTCTCTGTGTGTGGTCAGCAATAGAAACCCGCCGACAGAAGCTGGACTGTTGACGGACCAGTGACTGGTAGAAATCTCCTTCCTTTGAAGTGTGGGGAGGGGGAAATGGAAAGACATTGCATCAATATTTTAGATAATCAAAAACGATCTTTTATGGAGACGCTGGACTTTATAAGCGTTTGCATTTGATCTTTTTTAAGTAAGATTTTCTTATTGGGTTTTGTTAAGATGCATCAGTATAGCAGTGTTGAAAGGGTTGATCTTGGGTGCTGTCGAGCAGCCAACTTGTACACAAGTCATGGAGCTTTATTTTTTAGGGGAGAATTAACTATAAAATTTTTTTTTCTTGATTTTTTTTACATTATATTAAATAGATCTTTGTATTCATTTTGGTGCTTCTGAAGTATTTTTAGTGCTTTTAGAGGTGAGATTTTGAAAGTTATTTGAATAATTTTCTATAAAGGTTTGTTTTTAGAGACAAACCTTTTTTTTTATTTCATTTTTAGATGTTTCCTTTCAATTTCAGTGTGAAGCTTTTGTTTTAGAAACAAGCATTTGGATGATTCTTCTTCTTACGTTTTGCTGATGATTCTTTCTTAAAAAAACATTGACTTATACGGACAATTTATCGTTGTGAATGTTGAGTGAGACAATCGAAGAAGTTTTTCGATTGCAGACTTTTTTAGAGTGAAGCGATAAAATATACTCTTGTATGCCATAAAAAAATTACCGCATGTGGATAAAAGTTCTTTAAAGAGTCGTAAAACGCTTCTTATGGTCCCTCTTAAGAGCTAAAATTTGTTAAAATTTTATGCTGGTCAATAAAATAACAGGGTGGTTTGTATCTATAATTTAAGTGAAAATACTGGTGTTCGAGATTTTAAAGATGGTTGTTTAAAACGTCGTCATCGAATGAATTTTGTACAGATTTTCTGATTTCTGTAAAAGCGTAAAAACGTGGAACCGTGAAAAAGGAAGCTGCGATTTTATGCGGGGTGTATGCTTTTGTCATAGTATGGAATGGGGTGAGAAGGTTGGGGGGCGTGGATGAAGAGTTTATTAAGGGGGGAAATTGGGATGAAGAGGCGGCGTGTGGATGGGAGTATTTGAGAAATGGGGGGGAGAACAATATAAATGGAGAGTGGCTTAGATAAAATGTATTGGGAGAGGAAATATAAAAAATGGGGGCAGAATGGAAGAGGTGCGTCAAGGATAGAAGTGAGGGGGTGGAGCATGTTGTGAATGGGTGTGTAAGAATGGAGGATGAAGAGAGAGGGGAGAAGAGTTTGCGGATGGAATGGAAAGCCCGAGATGAAGAGGAGGGAAGGCGTTGGCTCGAGAAGAGAGGGAATGGAGGAGAGTATGAACAGGTTAGGATGGTGTGTCCAAGAGGTGGTGGTGGGATGAAGATGACGTGAGGAGGTAGGATTTGCTTATCGTGCCTGATGAAACAGCGTTGTTTGGAGGAGGGGCTCTGAAGTTTGTAAGGGGGCTGGGTAAAAAGCTGGGGTGTAGAGCGTTGTTGATAGAGCAGCGTGGAGGGGTGGGCGTTTCATTGGGCTTTGTTCTGTAAAGGCGTAAAGGCGTAAAAATGTGGAACCGTGAAAAAGGAAGCTGCGGTTTTATGCGTGGTGTATGCTTTTGTCATGGCATGGAATGGGGTGAGAAAATTGGAGTGTGTGGAGGAAGAGTTTATTAAGGGGGAAATTGGGATGAAAAGTCCGTGCGTTGATGGGAGAGGAAAGGGGGGAATGGAGGATGGAGAGAGAGGGGAGAAGGTTGGGGGGCGTGGGTGAAGAGTTTGGGAATGGAGAAGTTGGGATGAAGAGGCGGCGTGTGGATGGGAGTGTGTGAGAAGTGGGGGGAGAACAATATAAATGGAGAGTGACTTAGATAAAGTGTATTGGGATAGGAAATATAAAAAATGGGTGCAGGATGGAAGGGGTGCATAAAGGATAGCGTGAGGGGGGTGGAGCATGTTGTGAATGGGTGTGTAAAGAATGGAGGATGTTTTGAGAAAAGGAGAGAAGGTTCTTATCGGGTATGGAGGAGGTGCTTTTATCTGCTTGAGCGGACAATCTTTCGGTTGTGGAAGGCGAAGGAGAGAGAACGTTGGAGGGCTCTTGGATTGCTTTTAAGTCGTGGAGGATGTTTAGAGGCATTAGAAAAAAGGTTGATGGAGGTGAGGATTGAGCGGAATTTCTCGTTACTCTATACACGATTATTATAAAAATTGGAGAAAAGTGGCGGGTAAAATTTGAGAGGATAAAGTTTTGTTTTTCCAAAGTGTGGCGTGACGTTTTTGGGGAATGTGAAAGAAAAACCTTTTCCTTCTTGTTGAATTTTTATTCACAAACTTAAGAAAATAGGGTATGAACGCTGGAAAATAACGCGCAGCTTAACAAAATATGCGCACTGTAAAGGAAATGATTGTTTATGTCAAAAGAAGAAGTTTTAGAATTTTCTGGTATCGTTACTGAACTCTTACCTAATGCGATGTTTCGTGTAAAACTGGAAAATGATCATGAAATTATTGCTCATACCGCTGGAAGAATGCGAAAAAATCGTATTCGGGTGTTAGTGGGGGATAAAATCATGGTGGAAATGACACCTTATGATTTGACAAAAGGACGCATTACGTACCGTTATAAGTAGCCTAATGGACGGCTTGCGCTTTTTTGTAAAAGTCATAATATTATTTTTATATTTTTTAACATCTCTTTGAAGTTGCTTTTTATGCGTGAAAAAGGTGAGTGTTTAAAGGACATTGAAAAATTGTAAAATCAATGCGGAAAAAGGATAAGGAGATCCATGGCGCTTAAAATGGGGTAAGAGCAAAGCCGATTGTGAAGGGGTGGAAATGAGAAATATAAGAGAGTGGGGGAAAAAACATTTGGCAGATACTCTTGCGCAAGAAATTCATTTGGTGCTTGCCTCCGCTTCGCCAAGGCGTTTAGCGCTCTTGGCGCAAATAGGGATTGATCCGCAGCAGGTTTATGCAAGCGATATTGATGAAACGCCAAAATTAAAAGAACATCCTGCAAACCTTGCTAAACGTTTGGCAAAAGAAAAAGCGCTGAAAGCCCAAAAAATTTCGCGCTGGTATAGTCAGAATGGTCAAGACGAATTGCAGAATGGTCAAGAAAAATTACATGGACAGAAAATGATTATCTTGGCGGCTGATACGGTGGTGGCTGTTGGGCGGACCATTCTCCCCAAACCGGAAGGCGAGGATGAGGCTTATGAATGTTTACGATACCTTTCTGGGCGTTCGCACAAGGTTTATGGCGCTATTTGTGCCTTGAATGAACGTGGAAAAATAACCGTAAAATTGGTTGAAAGTCGTGTTCGTTTTAGACGCTTAACCTCTGCCGTGATGAAGGCTTACCTTGCTTCAGGAGAATGGCAAGGCAAAGCGGGTGGCTACGCTATCCAAGGCAAAGCAGGGGCTTTTGTTGTCCATATCACGGGTTCTTATTCTAATGTCGTGGGATTGCCTTTGGCTGAAACAGCCGATCTCTTGACCGCTTATCACTATCCACTTTTCTCCCACTGGGCTGAAGAAACGCATGAGAAAGATTGATCGGTCTGTAGAGCCAATGCAAGGTAAAAAGCAACAAAAAGAAAATATGAAAACAAATAGAAGCAAAATTAATGAAGAAGCCAATAACAAAGGTGTCCCAAAAACAAAAAGAGCCTAATTTACAAAAAGAGACCTCTCATCGCCCACCGCATCCTTGTCCTATTTGTGGTCAAATGTCTCAAAAATCTTCTTATCCTTTTTGTTCCACACGCTGTCGAGCCATTGATCTAAATCGGTGGCTTTCGGGTGCTTATATCTTACCACCTCCTCCACAAGTAAGTGATGAAGAAGAGTAAAGAAGAGGCATGTCTTTTGAGGAGCAAATGCTTAGAAAACTTTTTTGTGTGAAAGTTGAAGGGATGGGTGCTGTTTTGAGTAGAGGACATTTAGGCATTTGAAGGCATTGGCGTTAACTGTAGTTTTAAATATTTTCTTTTTAATT
>NZ_JBHIOY010000002.1:238965-246018 GCF_042195785.1 Bartonella sp. AP58NXGY
GGGAAAAGATTGAGTGGTGAGAAATAGGGAGCAGCTGAGGAGATAATGCTTAGTCTGGTTGTTTTGCTGCTGAGGGGATACGAGAAGATTGGCTGTTTTGAGTAGAGGACATTTAGGCATTTGAAGGCATTGGCGTTAACTGTAGTTTTAAATATTTTCTTTTTAATTCTGTGTGAAAGTTGAAGGGATGGGTGCCGTTTGTTCTAGCGCGGAGAGGCTTGAGTGAGATATTTTTCGTGTGGCGTTGGAGAGAAGCTTTAGTTTGAGAAGAGAGGGGCTGCGGTTAAAGAAATATCTGAGCCTTTTGGTTTAGAGGATTGGGGAAAAGATTGAGTGGTGAGAAATAGGGAGCAGCTGAGGAGATAATGCTTAGTCTGGTTGTTTTGCTGCTGAGGGGGCACGAGAAGATTGGCTGTTTTGAGCAGAGGACATTTAGGCATTTGAAGGCATTGGCGTTAACTGTAGTTTTAAATATTTTCTTTTTAACTCTTCATAAATACCAACAAAAACAGTAAATTGTCAGTCATATTAAATAAAAATTATCACTTGTTCAAATTGGATCTGTAATAAATACCTTTTTTGAGACAATTATCCTGAAAATCATAGAAGTAAAAAAATCTTCGTCAGTCACTTGAAAGAATGATATTTGTAATAATTAATTTTAGCTTTTCTATCGTATAACCTCAATTGCTCGGCGCCGTTTGATGACGTACAAGAAAATTTTCGGTGTTGTGAATGGCTGAAGAAAATGTGATGTTTCTCAAAAGATGGTATACAGAGCCATTACCTTAGTTGCTTTCTGATTGCCGGTTTAGCGTCATTGATATAGACGCAGAGTGGGATCAGTCAACGATGGATGTTTTAATACATATATATCCAACACTTACCATTGGTGGTTTTGTTATCATTGATGATGATAAATGGCTCAGTTGCTGGAAGGTCGTTGATGCCTTTAGGGTGTGAGGGAAAATTGATAATCCAATCAGTATTGCTAACGAAAAGGAAGGGGGTGTTTTGGTGCAAAGAGATGGGGCAACAAAAAATCGCTTGTTTATGCTTTTATTGGGTAATGGCTTAGTGTCCTTTGGGGGGTGGATTGATTATATCGTGATTTTGACCGTATCTGTGTTTTACTGGAAAGCTGATCAATATGACGTCGCTTTGATTGGAGCGGCAACATTATTCCCTGGTATCGTTCTGTCTAAGCCAATTGGAATGTTGGTAAGTCACCGTTCTATGATCCATTGGTTGCGGGGCGTCACTGTTGTTACGGGAACTCTGTACTGTCGTTTTATTAATGGCTACGAGTCTGCAAGGATTTATAGTATTGGCAGTCATTCGAGCAACATTCAATAGTATCGCTATTCCAGCAATTTCTGTTCTCAGTGCAAATTCTGTTCCTGAAAAAGAACGCAACCATTGCTATTCTGTGCTTAACATGATCAATAGCGCAGCAAAGATGATCGGACCTGCTTTGGGAAGTGCTTTGTCTGTGCTTTTATCAGATACCTATACTTTATTATTTTCGGGATTTTTGACATTCCTAGGCTTTATCGTGTTTTGTTGTCTTGGTGCACAACCTGTCTCGTCACTCATGATAAAAAAAGCAATCCAAAGAACGTTGAACCATATCCTAAATCATCAGGTGTGAATAGCAAATACCATGAAATTACAGCAGAGACTTTATGGGACAACTTGGTATGCCTATGTGGGGGTGATGTTCATTTATTTTGCCATGGTCTTTATGGTGAATAATCAGTTGCCCGTTATTCTCAGCACAATGAAAATGAATAAACAGACTCTTGGAATGCTGGTATCTGCTTCAGCGATTGGTAATTTTCTCTATGGGTTTTGGCGTGTGAAAAAATCAAAGCATAAACCCCTTACAGGAAAAATATCTGAGTTGTTAATGCCAGCAATGTCAACAATGGTTTGTTTTGTCATGATCTCAGTGTGCTTTTTTTACTTTGATTTACTCCATATTGAGATTTTGTTGCTTTGTTTTTTCCTCATTGGAATGGTCAGTGCTCGCTTTTTCATATCTTCTAACATTTATCTGGTAACCAATTTCAATGAACAAATTGGGATCGCTTCCGGATGGGTACAGTCTGTACAAAATTTAGCGATGTTGGTGGCGCCCTTTGTTGGAGCGTTTGTTTTAGGTCACACTTCGGCTGGAAAATTGTTCCTTCTTTCTGGATGGATTGGATTATGCTGTTTATTGGCTATCAGGATATTGGTGAACCGTTTGTCGTCAGTTGTTTGTACTGAATGATTGGCTCGTTAATTCAGTTAAGTGTTTTAACTCATTTTTCCTAGCTTCAAGGAGTATGAAGGTAACGCAACATAAGGGTGAACCAGCCTTTTTAACGCTATAGCGTTAAATTTAAGCCGTTATGTGGGGGGAATAAGATTCTGGGAGTTTTTGTTATGTTTAAGTGCTTCTCAGCACTAAAAGCAAAAAGCTAACTATAATTCAGTACTTTTAGACTCCCGGAATACCAATGCGAGGGGGGCTCGCACTCAGTTGGGGAGGTAAACGTGCGAGATAAAAATCCGCATTCTCATGATATTTTTATAAGAAAAAAATTTATTATAGAAGAAATTTCATGGGAAATTCTCAAGAACAATTGGGGAAAAAATTAGGCGTAAGCTTCCAACAAATTCAAAAATATGAAAAAGGTATAAACCGTGTAGAGGTTGGACGTTTGCTGGAAATCGCCAATATATTCGATGTTCATATCTCCTTTTTATCCTATGCTATAAACACCGTTGTTTGAGGGCGGCGATATCAGGCATGGAAACTTTAGGTGGGATGGATTGATGACTGATGGGGCTTCTTTGCTTCAGTAAAGGTGGATGATGTGCAAAACGCACTGCTTTGCCATTTTTTTAGATGATGAGCGTTTTTCTGTTTTAGAATTTTTTGAAAAGCTTTTTTAAAGCAGTTCGTGTTGGTCGCATTTTTGTCGATGGATAATGGATAAGGTAGAGGCGCGTGATCACTTTAATATATTTCACTTACCTTATTATGCCATAAACACTGTTCGTTTGAGGAGAGGCTCTGAAGTTTGTAAGGGGGCTGGGTAAAAAGCTGGGGTGTAGAGCGTTGTTGATAGAGCTGCGTGGAGGGGTGGGCGTTTCATTGGGCTTTGTTCTGTAAAGGCGTAAAAATGTGGAACCGTGAGAAAGGAAGCTGCGGTTTTATGCGTGGTGTATGATTTTGTCATGGCATGGAATGGGGTGAGAAGGTTGGGGGGCGTGGATGAAGAGTTTATTAAGGGGGGAAATTGGGATGAAGAGGCGGCGTGTGGATGGGAGTATTTGAGAAATGGGGGGGAGAACAATATAAATGGAGAGTGGCTTAGATAAAATGTATTGGGAGAGGAAATATAAAAAATGGGGGCAGAATGGAAGAGGTGCGTCAAGGATAGAAGTGAGGGGGTGGAGCATGTTGTGAATGGGTGTGTAAGAATGGAGGATGAAGAGAGAGGGGAGAAGAGTTTGCGGATGGAATGGAAAGCCCGAGATGAAGAGGAGGGAAGGCGTTGGCTCGAGAAGAGAGGGAATGGAGGAGAGTATGAACAGGTTAGGATGGTGTGTCCAAGAGGTGGTGGTGGGATGAAGATGACGTGAGGAGGTAGGATTTGCTTATCGTGCCTGATGAAACAGCGTTGTTTGGAGGAGGGATGATCTGAAGCTTATACTTTAGGGTATTGGCTCTATTAGCGAATAATGTTGGTGCCTGCGTTTTTGCTTAATCAGAAATCAACCACAAGATTGCCTTCTGTTTTTTTGGTTTGAGCTCTCTAAAATTTTTCAAAAGGGTGTGTTCTTTTTCGCTATAGGTTTCTTGATCACGGTGTGGGGTATTTTCTTTTGTTGAGATATCTTCTTTTGTAGCAATGTCTGCATAAAAAAAGCTTATAGGAACTTCCAGTTTTTGGGCGATTTTGAGTAAACATCCTACGCTTACACGATTGAAGCCTTTTTCATACTTTTGGATTTGTTGGAAACTGACACCTAAATAGCTTCCTAATTCTTTTTGGGAAAGCCCTATTGAAATGCGTCTGTGGCGGATTCTTTTGCCTATCAAAATGTCGATAAAATGTGGATTTTTAGTTGGCACTTCAAGCCCCCCTCCGGTTGCGAGCGCCCTCGCATTGGTATTCCGGGAGTCAAAATACTGAGCTCTAGTCAGTTTTTTTGCTTTTAGTGCTTAAAGCACCTGGACATGGCAAAAACTCCCGGAATTCCGGGACACCCACAAGAGTGGGCTCATTTTACGCTAGAGCTTAGGGTTTTTGAATCCCTCTTGATCGCTGCGTAGACGATCAAAAAACATTTTTTAATTTGTAAAGTAATTTCAGAAGATTGGCAAGAGAAATGAAAATAATCTCAAAGACTATAAAATTGGGTACTTTTTAAAAAAGTGCGAAATATGGATTATAAATCGCGTCTTTTGCTTAATCAGAAATGTCGATAAAATTTGGATTTTTGGTTGGCACTTCAAGCCCCCCTCCGGTTGCGAGCGCCCTCGCATTGGTATTCCGGGAGGTTGAAAACACTGACTTGACTCGGCTTTTTGCTTTTAGTGCGGAAAAGCACCTGGACATAACAAAAACTCCCGGAATTCTAAGGATATTCGCAAAAGTGGGCTCAATTGTACGTTAGGGTTTAGGGCTTTTAGCTCCCTGTTGATCGCTGCGTGGACGATCAAAATTACACTTTAAGTGATAAAGTAATTTCAGAAGATTGGCAAGAAAATGAAAATATTTTTGGATCTCAAGAATTATCCTCTTATGCTGTGAAAAAATGCTTTTTGAGGTTGATATCAGGCATATCAATTTCCGTATCTAGGTATGTGCGCGTGTGTGTTGAATATTTTAGGGGTGGGCTTGTTTGTAGCGCCTTTTGAAGCACTCTCCTTTGAGGGGGCGTGATCTGAAGCTTATATTTTAGAGGGATTAACGAATAATGTTGGTGCCTGCGTTTTTGCTTAATCAGAAATCAACCACAAGATTGCCTTCTGTTTTTTTGGTTTGAGCTCTCTAAAATTTTTCAAAAGGGTGTGTTCTTTTTCGCTATAGGTTTCTTGATCACGGTGTGGGGTATTTTCTTTTGTTGAGATATCTTCTTTTGTAGCAATGTCTGCATAAAAAAAGCTTATAGGAACTTCCAGTTTTTGGGCGATTTTGAGTAAACATCCTACGCTTACACGATTGAAGCCTTTTTCATACTTTTGGATTTGTTGGAAACTGACACCTAAATAGCTTCCTAATTCTTTTTGGGAAAGCCCTATTGAAATGCGTCTGTGGCGGATTCTTTTGCCTATCAAAATGTCGATAAAATGTGGATTTTTAGTTGGCACTTCAAGCCCCCCCTCCGGTTGCGAGCGCCCTCGCATTGGTATTCCGGGAGTCTGAAAACACTGACTTGACTCAGCTTTTTGCTTTTAGTGCTCATCGCACCTGGACATAGCAAAATCTCCCGGAATTCCGGGATACCCGCAAAGCGGGATAAATTCATGTGTCAAGTCTTCGGGTTTTCAGTTCCCTATTGGTCGTCGCGTATATGACCAAACTTACAGTATTTATTCATAAGGCAATTTCAGGAGATTGGCAAGAGAAATGAAAATAATCTCAAAGACTATAAAATTGGGTACTTTTTAAAAAAGTGCGAAATATGGATTATAAATCGCGCTTTTACCTATCAGAATGTCGATAAAATTTGGATTTTTAGTTGGCACTTCAAGCCCCCTTCCGGTTGCGAGCGCCCTCGCATTGGTATTCCGGGAGTCTAAAAGTACTGAATCCGAGTCAGTTTTTTTGCTTTTAGTGCGGAAACGCACCTGGACATAGCAAAAACTCCCGGAATCCCGGGATACCCACAAAAGTAGGCTCAATTGTACGCTAGGGTTTAGGGCTTGTCTTCCCTCTTGATCGCTGCGTGGACGATCAAAATTACACTTTAAGTGATAAAGTAATTTCAGAAGATTGGCAAGAAAAATGAAAAATTTTCTATTCTGTTATACCGTAAAACGGCGCTATTTGAAGGGGGAGTGAAGAGCTTGAATATTCATGATAGGGCTTTGATTTGTTGAGCCTGATGAAGTGCTGTCGTTTGAGGAGGGTAGTCTGAAGACTGTAAGGGGACTAGGCAAAAAGCTGGGTTCGTTTTCAGAACAGTGTTTACAGAGCGGTGCGGGGTGGTGATGTGGAAATTTTATTTGGCTGACTTCTGTAATAACGTAAAAGCGTGAAAACGTATATTCGTAAAATAATGCGGAGGATTTGTACTGTGTGTATGCTTTTACCATGGCGTGGAATGTGGTCAGAAAACTAGGGGACGCATTTGTGAATGGAGCGGGGAAAGCTGGGATGAAAAGGGGTCTTAAATGCATTTTCTGGAGAAGAGTATGTGGAGAATATTTGGAGGAAGGGCTTATTTGTCTTGTCTGATAACGCCTCTTTTGAGGGGTGGTGATAATTATATGAAGTGATCAGTAGTCCTTCCCTAGATAAGAAGCTGGATTGTTTACGGATCAGTGTTTATCGAGCGGTGCGGGGTGGTGAATTTTTCGTTGGCTGTTTTCTGTGAATGTGTAAAAACGTAAAAATGTGAATCTGTAAAAGTGAAGCGGAGGATTTATGGATTTATGTGTTGTGCGTGTTTTAGGGTCACGTTGGGCTTTTGTCTGGCATGGATGGGGTGAAAGGATTTGGGAGAACGAGCTTGTGAATCGAGGAGGGAAGCTGGGATGAAGAGTGCTGTAAGTTGTAAGTGTGTGATGGGAGAGAAAAGGGGGGGTGGAATGGAGAGAGTGCCTATGCACAAAGGGAGGGCGTGAAGGGATGGTGTGAGGGTGATAGAAGAGGGAGGTGAGGCTTTTATTAAAGAGTGTTGTAGTTTTGAGAGAGGATGAGAATGGAGAAAATACCCTGGAAAGTATGGTGATGAGGTGAGCTAATTTTGAGGTCACGTTGGGCTTTTGTCTGGCATGGATGGGGTGAAAGGATTTGGGAGAACGAGCTTGTGAATCGAGGAGGGAAG
>NZ_JBHIOY010000002.1:246118-252890 GCF_042195785.1 Bartonella sp. AP58NXGY
CTGGGATGAAGAGTGCTGTAAGTTGTAAGTGTGTGATGGGAGAGAAAAAGTGGGGGGTGGAATGGAGAGAGTGCCTATGCACAAAGGGAGGGCGTGGATAAGAGGCGGGGGTAGTGCAAAGGGAGGGCGTGAAGGGATGGTGTGAGGGTGATAGAAGAGGGAGGTGAGGCTTTTATTAAAGGGTGTGGGGCTTTGAGAGAAGGTGAAGGTGGAGAAAATACCCTGGAAAGTATGGTGATGAGGTGAGCTAAAGGGGACGATGGGATGAGAGCAGAGCTCGAAAAAATAACTGGGAAAGGGAGCCGTGGTGGGGAAATGAAAAAAACTCCCTCACCCCCATTTATTTTTAAAGGGGAGTGAGGGGCTTATCAAGAAGAAAAAAGTTAGTTTTTTTTCGTAATTTTCCAAGTTTTTCCATCAGACATATACATAATCTTTTGACCCTTGGTTATCTTTTGTGTGCCGTGAGTGGTGTGAAGTGTAGAACTGTAAGCCGCTAGATGATCTATAAAGATTGATTTCCACTTAAATGAATCAGGAGATGGCAAAAAGATATTGGGTGCCCAAGAACGATTTTTTGAACGAATAACGACAAGCTCTTTTTGTTTCAAAACGTTAGAAATTGTTTCTGCAGATAGATCTTTCCCATTGGAAATGGGTATTTCTGGTTTAGTAGTAGGCGAGGCTAAACCTCCAAAGTCGCTTATACTTGTCATGCAAAAGTTGGATGTACATGATGTTTGGATGAAGTCAGAATCTTGACACTTTCCTTGATTAGAAGCTTTCAGAATCGTTTCGTGTATCTTGTTTTGTTTTATGCCTTGAGGCTCAAAAAAAATCGAACTTTGCGGACTTAAATCATAACAGGAGGAGAGATGTCTCTTCCAACGAGAATGGTCTTCAACAAAACTTGAAGATTTACGGAATTGGCCAAATGTATTTGGTACTTCTATGGTCCCAATATCCACTTGTTTACCCGTTATAAAATCGACTACTGTCGCAGTAACTAGATTTCCATTTTTTTCAACATATAATTGATATCTGCGTCCCATCTCCCATGGAAACTTGATTTCACATCGTACTCCTGAACCTTCCTGAGTAAAATGCTTACATGTATTACCTTTCCATCCCCGTTGCATTCCAGATAGAAAAATGAATGGTACGGCCGCTCCTGTTGAAAAAACCAATTTGTCCACTTTTTCCATTTTGGAATTCAAATTTATTTCCCCAGAAATAGATGGAGTTAGGCCCACCATCGTAATTTACTTGCTGGGTGAAAATAAATAGATCAAATGATGCATTTTTAAGCCATTCATGCTCTATTGCAATAACTTTGCCGGCAAAAATGGCATAGCTTGGTTTACTTATCAGAAGGAATAAAAGTATTAAAATAACCTTTTTTACAGTATGGTACATACTCAAATCCTCTATCTTAATAAAAATAGTGTAACTTTATAAGTATTAAATCATATATTCAATGTTTTGTTAAGTAAAAAGAGAAAAATACTTTTGATTTTTACTCTAAACTATAGGCTGTAAAGACTGCTTTGTTTGAAATGTTTTTGCATGCTCCTTTCTGCTGTTCAAATTTAAGCTTTAATGGTGGAGTTTGTGGGTGAGAGTTTAAAAGGGGGAGTGACGCTGGGGGGGATGATACTTATCGGAAAGTTGTGGTTTTTATTTAAATTGACAGCGTATTTTTTTTCTCCCTCTTGCTATGAGGCGTGTAGAAACCCATATTCTTTTTAGCACTACGGTTCTTCTTCATGCGGCATCATTTGCAGTGTTTTGTGGGGGTGGTTTGTCCTTTGAAGATGTCTCTTTTGTGGAATTTGTAAGGCTAAATTATGATAGTGGCTTAAGATTAAGGCAAAAAAATGAACTTGGAAAAATATAGCGAACGGTTGCAAGGTTTTTTACAATCAGCACAAAATAGCGCTCTTGCTTCTGATCATCAGCAATTTATGCCGGAGCATCTGTTGAAAGTGTTGTTAGATGATTCTCAAGGATTGGCAGCATCGCTTATCCAAAAAACAGGGGGTGATCTTACTCTTATTCAAAAGACGCTGAAAGAAGCTCTCGAGGCTTTGCCAAAAGTGCAGGGGGGAAATGGACAACTCTATCTCTCGCAGCCGGTGGCAAAAGTCTTCGCGCTCGCTGAGGAACTCGCGCAAAAAGCGGGTGATCAATTTGTGACTGTGGAGCGCATGTTGCAAGCGCTTATGATGGAAAAGTCCGCAAAAACAGCCGATATCTTGAAAAATGCAGGGGTGACCCCGCAAGCGCTTAATCAGGCAATTAATGCGCTGCGGAAAGGGAAAACAGCAACAAGCCGCCATGCCGAAGGACAATATGATGCCTTGCAAAAATATGCCCGGGATCTCACAAAAGATGCCCGTGAAGGAAAACTCGACCCTGTTATTGGACGGGAAGAAGAAATTCGACGGACCATTCAGGTGCTTTCACGGCGGACGAAAAATAATCCGGTGCTGATTGGTGAGCCTGGGGTGGGAAAAACCGCCATTGTGGAAGGGTTAGCTCTGCGCATTATCAATGGGGATGTGCCGGAAACTTTGCGTGATAAACAACTCTATGCGCTCGATATGGGCGCGCTTATTGCAGGCGCAAAATATCGTGGAGAATTCGAAGAACGCCTTAAAGCTGTCTTGGCTGAAGTGCAAGCCGAAAATGGACAAATTATCCTCTTTATTGATGAATTGCACAATCTCGTGGGAGCTGGAAAATCCGACGGTCCTATGGATGCTTCTAATTTGTTAAAGCCTGCTCTTGCACGTGGAGAACTCCATTGCGTAGGCGCTACAACCCTTGATGAATATCGAAAATATGTCGAAAAAGATGCTGCTTTGGCACGCCGCTTTCAACCTGTCTTTGTACCTGAACCCTCTTTGGAAGATACTATCTCTATCTTGCGCGGTATTAAGGAAAAATACGAACAACATCACAAAGTTCGTTTGGCTGATAGTGCTTTAATTGCAGCTGCAAAGCTTTCTTCACGCTATATTACGGATCGCTTCTTGCCGGATAAAGCGATTGATCTGATCGATGAAGCGGCTGCGCGGTTGCGTATGCAGGTCGATTCAAAGCCGGAAGAACTCGATGCCCTTGATCGGCGTATTTTACAGTTGAAAATCGAACGGGAAGCTTTGAAAACAGATGTCGAGCCAACAGCAAAAGAACGTTTGAAAAATGTGCAGGAAGAACTCAAAACATTGGAACAACAGTCCGCTGAGATGACAAGTGCTTGGCAGGCCGAAAAACAAAAATTAGGGCATGCTGCCGATTTGAAAAAACAACTCGAAGAAGCGCGCAATGCTTTGGCTATTGCTCAACGTGATGGTCAATTCCAACGCGCTGGAGAACTGGCTTATAGTGTCATTCCTGAACTCGAAAAACAATTGACTTTAGCTGAAAATGATGACCAACAAAATCATCTCGTCGAAGAAACGGTGACGGCTGAACATGTAGCACGCATCGTTTCACGCTGGACCGGAATTCCCGTAGATCGTATGCTGGAGGCAGAACGTGAGGCGCTCTTGCGGATGGAAGATGAAATTACAACCCGTGTCGTGGGGCAGGGAGAAGCTGTTCAAGCTGTTGCACGCGCTGTACGGCGTGCGCGTGCGGGGCTGCAAGATCCTAACCGTCCGCTGGGGTCTTTTATGTTTTTGGGACCTACGGGGGTGGGAAAAACCGAATTAACCAAAGCTCTGGCCGCTTTTCTCTTCCAAGACCCCAATGCCATGTTGCGTATTGATATGTCAGAATATATGGAAAAACATGCTGGGGCGAGGCTGATTGGGGCTCCTCCCGGATATGTCGGATATGAAGAAGGGGGAGTGCTGACCGAGGCTGTACGTAGAAGACCGTACCAGGTCATTCTGTTTGACGAAATTGAAAAAGCCCATCCTGATATCTTTAATCTCTTGTTGCAAGTGTTGGATGAAGGGCGCTTGACGGATAGCCAAGGCAGAACTGTCGACTTTCGTAACACTTTGTTGATTATGACCTCAAATCTTGGTGCTGAGTTCTTAACTGCTTTGCCTGAAGGTCAAACCGTTGATCAGGCAAAAAGTGAGGTCATGAATGTGGTGAAAGCCGCTTTCCGTCCGGAGTTTTTAAACCGTATCGATGAGATTATCCTTTTTCAGAGGCTGCAACGCAAGGATATGGAAGCTATCGTTGATATCCAGATACAACATTTGCAAAATTTGCTTAATGAACGCAACATAACTTTGCATATCAAACCAGAAGTACGACAATTCCTTGCTGATAAGGGCTATGATCCCCTTTATGGTGCGCGACCGCTTAAACGGATTATCCAAAAGGAAATTCAAGATCCTCTCGCAGAGAAAATTTTGTTTGGAGAAATTCACGACGAGACGGCGGTGACAATTGAAAAGCAAGGTGATCGGTTGGCGTTTTTACCCGAAACATAAATTTGGGAAAATTTACGGTATAAAGCGTAGTGATAACCTTATTATACCGTACGCCCTTTTGAGGAAGGGGGACTGATCTGCATGTGTGGTTGGTAAGGGGAGCTTGCTGCAAGCTATTAGGCTTGTTTTCAGCGCATTGTTTGCAAATCGGTGTGGGATGGTAGCGGTGCTGGGTGGGGTGCTTTGGTCTTTGGGAGGGAAATTGTTTTTAAGAACTGGACGTGGGATTGTCGACTGGTACTCGGCTGTGGTGATTTGATCTGCATGTGTGGTTGGTAAGGGGAGCTTGCTGCAAGCCATTAGGCTTGTTTTCAGCGCATTGTTTGCAAATCGGTGTGGGATAGCAGCGATGCTGGGTGGGGTGCTTTGGTCTTTGGGAGGGAAATTGTTTTTAAGAACTGGACGTGGGATTGTCGACTGGTACTCGGTATCTTAATATTTGTTTTATGTTGCTAAAGAAAACTGCCAAATACAGATCACTTTTACATAGGTAGACTGGCGGCTACAGTAATAATACAGATCTTGTTGGTGTCTTGAATATATTGTCACGTAATACTCACTAGAACGCTATGAGTATTCTTAAGCAGGACTTGTCTGTCACGTCTTTTGAAGTAAACCGTTATGAGTAGGAAGCCAAGAAGAAACCGCCCAAGAGAAGCCGAATTGTGCACAGAATGGTGTTGGGTAGACCCCCCATTTTTTGAGGTGTGAGGAGGTGGTCAAGTCCTTTTAATATATGTATTTTGTATGTTAAGTATAAACTTTGAAAGCCCTTAGAGATGGTGTCATTTTTTTACTCGTGAAAAATTGATTACTTATCGCTTGATTGCAAATCAATAGGTTGTTAATACTTTTATTTATAAGCAAAGTTGCTCTTACTTCTGGTGTAAGAGCTTCGTGAGAGAGAATGCGAGGGGAGTTAAGATGTCAAAATATTTATTACCGTTACCGCTTGTGTTGGTGGCGGGGTGTGCATCTATCAATAATTATTCATCAAGTTATGTTGTCCAAAATATTACGAAGGCAGATATAAAATTAATTGCTAACGATTTTGTTCACAATCTTAAAAAACCTTTGCCGCCCGCTAAAACAACACTTATTGTGACAAAAAGTCACACAGAAGACAACTTTACTCCTGTATTTATTAATCTGTTGCGACGGAATGGATATACCGTGATCTATACAGATCAACCAAAACAGCAAAACGGTGTAATTTTGACTTATAGAATAACGCGAATAGAGATAGGTATATTGTCTTTTGTTTCTTATGATTTAGATGGCGCAACACATTATTATATACGTACGTATAATAGATGATCCCCCCTTTGCCAGTGCGTCCAAAAAGCGTAGATCATCATGATGAGATGTTGGGGGAAACGGTGGGATTGAATTAATCTGTAAAAACTTACAGATGTAAAATTACATATGCAGTCAATAAGGATTATTTGTTCAGTTTATAATTTCAAAGTTATGGGGACAAAAGATATTATTTTTACTGCTCGCCATTTCTCATATTTTGTCGCAATCATAGAGTTTTTACCGTTTCTTTTATAGGAAATGACTTTCTGTCATGTGGTTTTGTATACTAATCTAAGGGTTAAATCTGATCGATAAAATTCCTATGGATTCTTTACAGAAATCTATTGTTGGAGATGCTGTTTGTTTTTATCAAATCGTTGTGTGGAGGGGGGACGTTTCATTTGGCTTTGTTCTGTAAAGACGTAAAAGCGTAAAAATGTGGAGCCGTGAAAAAGAAGTGCAAGTATCATTCGGTTCTTGTCGGAACTTTCGCTCTTTGAGGTGTGGGGAGATTAGGAAATTCTTATGAGAAGATTATCGCAATATTGGTAATATGCTGGTTCTGGCGTGCTTCTTTTATTTAAGTGTAAAGAAGCCAAAACAAGGGATGACCATTTATTGGCGAATTTCCCATTATTATATCATGAGTGATTATATAATGAATACGCGCTTTCGTGAAATGGGGAAAGCTGTAAGAGATATTTTTACAACCGCGCAAATAGAAACACAATGATGTTTTTTTGGGGGCATTCTGTTTGCATAAGAGACAGAAATCTGATAAAAAATAACAAAAATATTAAAAGAAAAATATAAAAACTTGACAAGGTAAATCTAAAAAGGTATCATAATGATACAATCGGAATTGTATGTTTAAACCGGATAAAGTCCATAGGTAAGATGATCTGGTGAGAATGGGAGATCTGATTTCTCTGTTGTTTGGATCTGATTTCTCTGTTGTTTGGATCTGATTTCTCTGTTGTTTGGATCTGATTTCTCTGTTGTTTGGATCTGATTTC
>NZ_JBHIOY010000002.1:252990-272258 GCF_042195785.1 Bartonella sp. AP58NXGY
TCTGTTGTTTGGATCTGATTTGTTGGATCCTTTCTAGAGTCTAAAACTTTCTCATTAAATCCTATAGGCTTAGCGGTTGCAAAAATTTAGGAAACAGCTTTGAGAAGGCTGGTGAAAAAACATCGTAAAAAGGGAAAAAACTTTCATAAAAAGATTTCGTGTCTGATGTCAAATTTCCATGGAAAGCAGGACATTAATACAGATCAGATGTTTCCAAGTATAGTGGGGGGAAAATATGAGTTGTAATGGATGTCTCCTCAGAAGAATCGAGAAAAATTTATCCTATAAGCAATAAGTTTTTGTGCACTCTTAAGAGAGATTTTTAAGAAAGCCGCCATTGCTCGAGAATAACGCTCTTTGAAAAAGGGGCGCTTTTATTGGATGAAAAAGGAATTCTTTATAAGCAGTTTTGCTTGAGGAATGAGGTCAAGGATGCATTGAGTGCGTAAAGGGAGCTCGTTTTATAAAAATGTAAAAGAGTAAATACGCAAAAGCGTAAAAACGTGTAACTGTAAAAAAGGAGATGGGGTTTTATGCTTTGTGTATGCTTTTATCATGGTATGGAATATGGAGAACTAGGGTGCGCATTTGTGAATGAAACGGTGATCTGTGAAGTCAATAAGGGGTATTTGGTTGGCAAGAGGCTGGATTATAGTTTACAAACTGGTGCGGGATAGAAGATTTATCCAGTGGGGAAATCTGTTTTTTGAAGTGGAATTGTCGACTCGTACTTATAGGAATTTTTGCTCTTTCAGGTGTGGTGATCTGAAATCAGTAAGAAAACCCGCTGGATAAGCTAGCTGGATTGTTAACAGATCAATGTTTACTCAGTGGTGCATGGGGTGCTGATGTGGGCGTTTCGTTTGGTTTTTTTCTGTAAATATAGAAAAGCGTAAAAACGGTGTCCGTAAAATGAAGCAGAGGATTTGGGCTTTATATGGGCTTTTGCTTAATCAGAAATTAACCACAAGATTGCCTTTTGTTTTTTCGCTTCGAGTTCTCTAAAGTTTTTTAAAAGGGCGTATTCTTTTTCGCTATAGGTGTCTTGATCATGGGGGAGAGCATTTTCTTTTGTGACAATATCGGCTTTTATCGCAATATCGGCATAAAAAAAGGTAATGGGAACTTTTAGGATATTGGCAATTTCTTGTAAGCGTCCCGCGCTTACACGATTGAAGCCTTTTTCATATTTTTGGATTTGTTGGAAACTGACACCTAACTGGCTTCCTAATTTCTTTTGAGAAAGCCCCATTGAAATTCGTCTATGACGAATTCTTTTGCCTATCGAAATATCATTGAAATGTGGATTTCTTGTTTGCACTTCAAGCCCCCCTGCCGGTTGCGAGCGCCCTCGCATGAGTATTCCGGGAGGTTGAAAGCACTGAACTCAAATCAGCTTTTTGCTTTTAGTGCGAAGATGCACTTGGACATAGCAAAAACTCCCGGAACTCCGGGATACCCACAAAGTGGGGTAAATTAACGTTTGAGTTTTCGGGCTTCAACTCCCTATTGATCGCTGCGTAGACGACCAAAGCACCTTTTGAGTGATAAAGTAATTTCAAAAGATTGGCAAGAACAATTAAAAGATTTGGAAAATGAGAGCATTTTTTTGTATCTTAAAAATTGTCTCATTATCTTCTTATGCCTTATGCTGTAAAATATTGTCATTTGAGGTAGGGTGAGATGGGGGCATTAGAGGCAAGGATATGCCGTCGACGGATCTTCAAGCATATCAATTTATACGGTGCTTTTTGTGAGAGTGTCTGGATATTTGAGGGTAGGGGTTATCTATCCGTGTCTGGTGAAACAGTATCCTTTGAGGGGTGGTGAGGGGTGTTTTCCAAGTGCAATATACGCGATAAAAGTTGAATTGTTTACAGACTCTTGTTTATTGAGTGGTGGGCTGGTTTGGAAATTTCATTTGGCTACTTTCTGTAAAGATGTAAAAGCGTAAAAACGCGAATCTGTAAAAGTGAAGTGAAGAATTTATGCGTTGTATGCTTTTGTCTTGACATGGAATGGGGTGAGAGGACTGGGGAACGAGTCTGCAAATGAAGTGGAAAGCTAGGATGGAGCATGTGAAAATTGGCGCTGTGGGAGAAGCTTTTTGGTGTGTGTGTGAAGCTTTGTCTTTTGGGTGGGGTCTTTGCTTCGAAGCGGAATTGATCGGTATTTGTAGGAGCTTTCGCTCTTTGTGTTGGAGAGGGATGGGTGTAAGAATATTCAGAAAAGGCTTGCTTGTTGAATCCGTTGTTTGAGGGGTATGGTGTGCTGATCTGTCTAAGTGCTTGGTAGGAGGAAACTGCTACAAGATGTTGGATTCTTGACAACGCAGTGTAAGATGCTGGGGGAAAAATTTCGTTTGGGTGCTTTCTGTAAAGATAGAAGAGCGTAAAAACGTGAATCCGTAAAAGTGAAGTGAAGAATTTATGCGTTGTATGCTTTTGTCTTGGCATGGAATGGGGGGAAAGGACTGGGGAACGAGTCTGCAAATGAAGTCGAAAGCTAGGATGCAGAATGTGAAAATTGGCGCTGTGGGAGAAGCTTTTTGGTGTGTGTGAAGCTTTGTCTTTTGGGTGGGGTATTTGCTTCGAAGCGGAATTGATCGGCATTTGTAGGAGCTTTCGCTCTTTGTGTTGGAGAGGGATGGGTGTAAGAATATTCAGAAAAGGCTTGCTTGTTGAATGTGGTGAAATACCGTTGCTTGAGGGGTATGGTGTGCTGATCTGTCTGAGTGGGGTTGGTAGGAGGAAACTGCTACAAGATGTTGGATTCTTGACAACGCAGTGTAAGATGCTGGGGGAAAAGTTTCATTTGGTTGCTTTCTGTAAAGATGTAAAAGCGTAAAAACGTGAATACGTAAAAGTGAAGTGAAGGATTTATGCGTTGTATGCTTTTGTCTTGGCATGGAATGTGGTCGGAGAACTAGGGGACGCATTTGTGAATGGAGCGGGGAAAGCTGGGATGAAGAGGGGTATAAATCGCGTTGACTGGAGAAAAGTGTGTGAGGGAATATTTTAGGGCAGCGCTTATCTGTCGTGTCTGATAAAATTGCCTTCTTTGAAGTGTCGTGATCTGAAGCTTATATTTTAAGGATGTTGGATATATTGGCGAGGGATGTTGATGGGTGTGCTTTTGTCTAATCAGAAATTAACCACAAAATTGCTTTTTGTTTTTTCGCTTCGAGTTCTCTAAAGTTTTTTAAAAGGGCGTGTTCTTTTTCGCTGTATGTGTCTTGATCGTGGTGTAAGGCATGTTCTTTTGTGGGAATATCTGCTGTTAAAAGGTCCGCATAAAAAAAGTTCATAGGAACTGCTAGTTTTTTAGAAATTTCGAGCAAACACCCCGCGCTTACACGATTTAAACCTTTTTCGTATTTCTGGATTTGTTGGAAACTGACACCTAAATGGCTTCCTAATTCCTTTTGAGAAAGTCCCATTGAAATTCTTCTATGACGGATCTTTTTACCTATTGAAATGTCGTTGAAATGTGAATTTTTAGTTTGCACTTCAAGCTTCCCTCCGGTTTGCGAGCGCCCTCGCATGAGTATTCCGGGAGTTTGAAAGCACTGAGCTCAGTCAGCCTTTTGCTTTTAGTGCTGACAAGCACTTGGACATAGCAAAAGCTCCCGGAATTCCGGGATACCCGCAAAGCGGGATAAATTTATGTACTGAGCGTTCGGGCTTTCAAATCCCTATTTGACCGTTGCGTGGACGATCAAAAACACAGAACTATCAATAAAGTAGTTTCAGGAGATTGGCAAGAAAAATTAAAATGTTTGCTGTACGGTTATACTGTAAAATAGGGATGTTTGGGGGCGGTAATCTGATGTTAGTAGGGGAATTTATTGGGTAAGAGGTTGGATTATAGTTTAAAACCGGTGCGGGGTGGAAGCTTTATTTAGCAGAGGAAAATTTGCTTTTTGAAGTCGAATTGTAGATCAGAGTTTATCTGGCGTGTTTGATGAAACACCATTCTTTGAAGTGTGGGATAGCCATATGAAATAATCAGCAGGGGAATCCGTTAGAGTGAGAAGCTGAGTTGTTGACAAATCCGTGTTTACAAAGCTGCGTGGGGTGGTGATGTGGGCGTTTCGTTTCGTTTTTTTCTGTAAAGATGGAAAAGCGTAAAAACGTGTATCTGTAAAATTATGCGGAGGATTTGGGCTTTATGTGGGTTCTTGTCTTTTAGGGTGTGGTCTCATTTTTTATTGTTGATGGCTTGTTAAATTTTGTTGCTGATTTTCATGTCATTTTTTGTGTTTGAAGTATTGGTTTTTCTTTAGTTGGAAGGAACATGATGATGGTAGATGAACATTGTCTTCCCTTACGTCGAAAAGGGCGGAAAAAAACAACTTTGAATAAAACAACAAAGCGATTTAATGAAGCTCTTTTGACAGCCGCTGAGCAGGCTGGATATCACTATGGTGAGGATGGGCTGGTGTCTTATCTTCAATATCATGCGTTGAATAATCCTGTTCCTTTTTTTTCGCTGCTGGCAAAAGTCTTGCCTCTTCAGGTTACGGGAGAAGCAGGGGGAGATGTTAAAACAGTTTCGCGTATTGAGATTGTGCCAGTGAAGCCCAAAAATACTGAACCGAAGAAGCTTGATCCTTTGGTCACTGAGGCTTGAAGCTACGAGAAAATGTTGGGTTGGGCATATGATGTTTAAGGGATATTGTCTTTGAACGGGAATGCTAGATGTTTGTCTGAAAGCTTATGATTGAAATTGCGGTGAGGGGCTGAGTGCTTTAGGCGTGTGAGCTGTGAAGTTGTTGGGCTTTGGTGGGGGATGCATGAGGACGTGGACTGGAGGAGACTTCGGTGCATATGGTGTTTTTTGGGGGGTACATGGTGTCTGGGGTGGTCTGTGTGAAGCGGGCAAGATGCTTTTATGGCGATGCATGAGGGGCGCGATACCTGAAAGATGTTGGGGAGTGCTTGATGATATTTGTTGTTTTGGACCTCTGGTGAAGGTTTGGTCTTTTCTCGTTATTGAAATGGGGGAGATGTTAAAACAGTTTCGCGTATCGAGATTGTACCAGTGAAGCCCAAAAATACTGAACCGGAGAAGCTTGATCCTTTGGTCACTGAGGTTTGAAGCTACGAGAAAATGTTGGGTTGGGCATATGATGTTTAAGGGATATTGTCTTTGAACGGGAATGCTAGATGTTTGTCTGAAAGCTTATGATTGAAATTGCGGTGAGGGGCTGAGTGCTTTAGGCGTGTGAGCTGTGAAGTTGTTGGGCTTTGGTGGGGGATGCATGAGGACGTGGACTGGAGGAGACTTCGGTGCATATGGTGTTTTTTGGGGGGTACATGGTGTCTGGGGTGGTCTGTGTGAAGCGGGCAAGATGCTTTTATGGCGATGCATGAGGGGCGCGATACCTGAAAGATGTTGGGGAGTGCTTGATGATATTTGTTGTTTTGGACCTCTGGTGAAGGTTTGGTCTTTTCTCGTTATTGAAATGGGGGAGATGTTAAAACAGTTTCGCGTATCGAGATTGTGCCAGTGAATGCAAAAAATAGTGAACCGGAGAAGCATGATACCTCGATAACTGAGGCTTGTGATATTGAAAAATGTTAGGCTGAGGTGGGTGATGTGGGGTGATGTCTTGCAAGGGGGCTGCTTTGGTGATTGCCTATCTTGAGGGGCTTGAAGCGGAGGCTATCGTGCTTGTAGGCGCTCGTGATACTGGGAAGGGGCTTTGGTGAATGATGCCGTAAGGGCCCGTGTGCTTGGAGGGTTTGGTGCAGGGTATTTGTGTGGTGGATATGGAACAGTGTTTTGATGGTGAGGGGCATGAAACTTGAGAGAAGTGTTATGCTTGCGGGATGCATGTGTTTTGGGGGGGTATCTTGGGGGATAAAGTGTGAGGATTGGTGATGCTTGAGAGGCATGATCTTGGAGGATGTTGGGCTTTGGATATGTCTGAGAGCCATGTGCTGAGGCTATGATTTGGTTGGGGGGATACCTTGCTTGTGGTTGGGGGATGACAGGCGCGGTGTTTGAGGGGGGGTGTTGGGGAAATAGGGACCCTTGGGGAGATAATGATCTTTGGGGGGATAAGGACGTTGGGGCGCATAGGTGGGGTCAAGGGGACCTCATGCAAAAAAGTGAAATTTATTGAATATTAGGATGAAGAAAAGATAAAGCGCTGCTTTTGAGAAGGGCGTTTTTCGTTCAATTGCTCTTTTCATTCAATTGCTCTGGGATATTAAACTTGGGATAAGCAAAAGGGTGCAGCGCAATTATTGCTGAAGTATGAAAATTTATAATGATAACTGTTCAGAAAATTTCTCAAAAAATGGAGCAGAAAACGGCTCAAGTAGCTCTTATTCCAAAGCTTATTCCTGTTTTTACTGGAAATGCCGATGTGCGAGCCGCTTGGGGAGGACGCGGTTCTGGAAAAACACGTTCTTTTGCTTTGATGTCGGCCGTGGTGGGATATCGCCATGGAATGGCTGGAGAACGCGGTATTATTCTTTGTGCACGGCAATTTCAAAATTCTCTTAATGAAAGTTCTTTGGAGGAAATTAAACGCGCTATCGAGTCTTATCCTTTTTTACAAGACTATTATGAAATCGGCGATAAATATATTAAGTCAAAAGATGGACGGATCGTCTATGTGTTTGCTGGGCTTGATCGCAATATCGCAAGTATTAAATCAATGGGACGCGTTTTCCTTTGTTGGGTCGATGAAGCCGAGCCCGTGACAGAAACTGCTTGGCAAACACTTATTCCAACTTTGCGCGAAGAAGGAAAAGATTGGAATGCAGAATTATGGGTGACATGGAACCCATGCCATGAAAATGCAGCCGTGGAAAAACGTTTCCGAAGTGTCGATAATCCTCATATCAAAGGGGTGGAAATCAATTGGCGTGATAATCCGCAATTTCCTGAAAAACTCAATCGTGATCGAATGGACGATTTGCAGCAAAGACCAGAGCAGTATAACCATATTTGGGAAGGCGAATATCTCCAAGCTGTGCAAGGCGCTTATTATCAAAAATGTCTGCTCGAAGCTGAAATGGAAGGGCGGATTACCACTGTTCCACGGGATCCTTTGATGCAGGTGAGAATCTTTTGGGATATCGGGGGAACAGGCGCAAAGGCCGATGCTACCGCATTGTGGGTGGCGCAGTTTGTTGGACGGGAAATCCGAGTGCTCGATTATTATGAAGCCCAAGGTCAACCTCTCTCAGAGCATGTGGGGTGGGTCTTTCAAAGGGGATATGAAAAGGCTCTTATGGTCTTGCCTCATGATGGCGCAACAAAAGATCGTGTCTATAATGTGAGTTTTGAAAGTGCGCTTCAACAAGCCGGTTTTCAAACCAAAATAATTCCTAATCAAGGAACAGGCGCTGTGAAAATGCGTATCGAAGCCGTAAGGCGGTTGTTTCCTGCACTATGGTTTAATCGTGAAACAACATCTGCGGGGAGAAAAGCGCTTGCTTGGTATCATGAAAAGCGCGACGAACAGCGCAATATCGGACTAGGGGCTGAACATGATTGGGCTAGCCATGGGGCCGATGCCTTTGGACTGATGTGTGTGGCTTATGAACAACCAAATGCTAGAGTGCGAAAAAAAACTTATCGCTCTTCTCACCATTCTCAAACTTCATGGATGGCTTTTTAATGAATATGTCTACAAATTCTTCTTTTGATCAAATCGAAACGCTTGAAAATCAAGCTCTCTTTAAAAAACTCGTGGGATGGTATCAAGATGATATCACTCATGTCGAAAAATGGCGAAAAAATGCCCAAGAAGATTACGATTTTTATAATGGGCGCCAATGGAATGAGCAAGACTTGGCTGTCTTGCACGAACAAAACAGACCCGTGATGACTTTTAACCGTATTGCACCTTTAATTAATGCTGTGATCGGGGCTGAGCGCAATAATAAAAGGCAAGTGCAATTTATTCCACGACAAGAAGGCGCAGCCTTTGCTAATCAGATTCTAACAGGAGCAGCCGAATGGTTTCGCGATGAAGCCGACGGCGAATACGAAGATTCCGATGCCTTTCAAGATGCAATTATTTGCGGCATGGGCTGGACAGATACACGCCTTGATTATGAACAAGATCCCCAAGGAAAACCAATCATTGCGCGGCTGGATCCTATGAAAATGGTGTGGGATGCAAGTGCTGTTAAGTCTAATCTCATTGATGCTCAACGCTTATGGTATATTGATGAAAAACCTCTTGCCGTAGCGCAGGAAATGTTTCCCAATGTTCATTGGAGCGATCTTCATGCTGATTGGGTGAAACATCAGAGCTTTTTACAGCCAACCAGCAATGGGATGACACAAAATTATCAGGTAGAGGGAGAAGAGGCAAGCTGTTATCAACGTCCTAAAATGGTGACATTGGCAGAATGTCGCTGGTTTGAACGCGAGGTGGTTTATAAAGTCCTTGAGCCTCAAAGTGGAAAATTTATCGATTATTCAGAGCAGGATTTCCAAAATTTAAGTAAAACCTTTCCTCATGTTCAAGCAACAAAGTTGACCAGAAAAATTGTCAAACGGGCATTTTTGGGCAGAAAGCTGCTCGAAGCGCCTGATAAGCCCTTGGTTCCACCCAATCAATTAGGATGGGAGTGTATTACCGGTACTTTTGATAAGTTAAGCCGACAGTTTTACGGACTGGTCAAGCCAACAAAAGATCCGCAACGGTGGGCAAACAAATATTTTAGTCAAGTAATGCATTTGCTCAATAGCCAATCAAAAGGCGGCATTATGGCAGAACGCGATGCTTTTGATGATGATCGACAAGCCGTCGAGAGTTGGGCTAGAGCCGATAGTATTACTTGGTTGAAAAGTGGGGCTGTCTCTGGCGGAAGAATCCAGCCTAAACCCGTGGCGCAATTTCCGCAAGGTTTTTTTCAATTGTTTAATGAAGCAAAGAGTGCTCTCGAACAGGTGACGGGATTGTCTTCTGAATTTATTGGGACGCGAGCTGTCAATCAGCCTGGCATTCTTGAACAACAACGGCGACAATCGTCACTTAATCTTTTGGCTTCCTTTTTTGATGGGTTGCGTCGATATCGGCAACGACAGGGAAAAATTATTCTCTATCTTATTCAAAATTATCTCTCCGATGGGCGGTTGGTGCGTATTGCCGGGGATGAAAATGCCCAATATGTTCCACTGACACGCGAAATGGTGACTAGTTTGGAATATGATATTGTCGTGGATGATGCGCCAACAAGTCTTAATGAAAAAGAGCGTACTTTTGCATTAATCATGCAATTGCTTCCTTTGATGCAAAATTTTGCAACGCCAGAGATTATGCTCGATCTTTTACGCTATTCGCCTTTACCCGCTTCACTCATTCATAAAATCGCGATAAAGGCGCAAAACGCTCTCCAAGAAGAGCAAAATGCCTCAGCGCAGATGGGGGGTAATGTGGGAACAGAGCAGATAATGCAGATGTTGCAGACAGTAAAGGCTCAACAATAGGACGCTTTGTCATGCGCGACTTTTGATAAATTCCATCTACCAGAAATTGCTTATCGATACAATTTCCATAGCGTAATGTCGTCTTCCTTTATCTTCGAAGAGCTGTTTTATGAGACTATCCCTGTTGGGGAAAAATAGGAGAACGAGGGAGTCTTGCTGTTATGTGGGGTGAACTTGGTGGGGCATGGTGGGCGCAAAATGGGCTTATCGATTTCTATAGTGCATGGGCTTCCTTTTCCCAAAAGAACTGTTTTATAGGGCTGGATTGTTGGGAAAAGCAGGGTGGAGAGGGAGTCTTTCCGTTATATGGGGTGAACTTGGTGGGGCATGGTGGGCGCAAAATGGGCTTATCGATTTCCATAGTGCATGGGCTCCCTTTTCTCAAAAGAACTGTTTTATAGGGCTGGATTGTTGGGAAAAGCAAGGTGGAGAGGGGGAGTTTTGCCGTTATGTGGGGTGGAGAGCTTTGGGGAAATGCTGGAGCTCAAATGATGGGAGAGCATTGAGGGAATAAATGCTCACAGGCTGTTTTATCTGAAAAATTTGATTTTATTGTTTAAAAAAAGAAAAGGCTAATGTCATGGATCAAGAACACTTAACGCCGGCAGAACAAAACCAATTGAAACAAGATTTTCTGGTCTCAACACAAGAGGGAGAAGATGGTGAAATTGCAAGAGAAGAAAAAACTCTTGAAGATAATTTCCAAGGGCAAGTGCATCAACAACAGTACTCTTCGCAAAAGGCTGGAAAAGAGGTTCAAGGGGGAGAAGATGTTCCACCAGATCCACAAAAAGACTTCATGGGCTATATGCAATGGTTGGGAAAAACACTCCAAAAACAAGGGCTTTTACATGAAAAACCCCAAGATAAACCGACTGTTTGTGAAGCAGAACAGTTGCACGCATTCTATCAACAGTCTGTTGCCAGTGTTAAACAAAAACATCATGATTTTGATCAAGCGGCCGATTTTATTTATGAAACGCGGGCTAAACAGTTGGCTGCTTGTGCTTCGCTCTATCCTGAGATGGCAGATCCCCAAAATATTGATGCGATAATTGGTGATGAGTTGAAGCAGATCTTGCGCGATTGTGCGCAAAAAAATCAAAACCCCGCTGAAGTGATTTACGCGATTGCACAAAAAATTGGCTACACAAATGTTCCCAATAACATGGATGAAAATTTACAGGAAAGACACAATTCTGCGCGTACTCTTGCTGCTTATAACGGTTTAACGCCAAATGGGCCAATTTCTTTGGATATGCTTGATAAAATGTCAGAAGCAGAGTTTAGCGCTTGGGTTGCTGATCCTAAAAATAAAGCTGCTTTTAATCGTTTAATGGGGGGAAGAGAATTTTAAAAACAAGAATGTGGCAGGTGTTTTTTGCGGGAACGTGGAGCGGCTTTTGGGGCGTGAAGGTGGCAGGCGTTTTTTGAGGGAACAGGGGCGGGGGAGTGGGGATTTCTCAAAGCACGGATGTGGTGAGGAGAGCTCTTATAAGGAGGAGGCAGACGCTAACAGAAATTAGATAAAACTCACGAACAACCTATTCACCATCTGAAATGAAATGTGGTGTTTTGAGCGCCCGGCGCTTTGCCGGGTTTTTTTTATGTCAAGAAAACTTTTAGAGGATAAAATGACCGTAACTTATATCGGACTTAATGACCCAATGGCAGTGCGCACATGGTCTAAATTACTAAACCAAGAAGTCTCAAAAGCAATTCCAATTGCACCGTTGATTGGAAATGATTCAAACAGTATCGTACAGTTAAAGGATGAAACCACGAAAGCAAGTGGGGATGCCATTAGCTTTAATTTGCGTGTGCAGTTGCTAGGCGATGGGGTAAGCGAAGGGCAGACATTGGAAGGCAATGAAGAAGCTTTACAGTTTCTCAATGATCGCTTGGCAATTAATGAACTCGTTCATGCTGTGCGTGTCAAAAATGAGGGCACTATTGATCAGCAACGAATTCTCCATGATTTGCGCACCGAGGCAAAAAATGGTTTGGTTGATTGGTATGCAGATCGTCTGAGTATGATGTTCTTCATTCAAGTGTGTGGTTATACCGCAAAAACAATTAACTTTGAAGGACGCACGATTACCCTTAAACCTGTCCATTATGGGTTTAATGCGCCAACGGCACCAACCAATAAACGCGTGGTACGTCCTAACGATAAAGCAAAAGATGAGGACTTAAAAGAAGGCGATGTTTTTGATCTTAAGCTCATTGATAAAGCTGTCGAACGGGCTAAATTGGCAAATCCTAAAATTAGACCTGTGCGGATTGATGGCGAAAATGTCTATGTGCTGTATCTGCACCCAACCCAAGTGACGCAATTGCGAACCAATACAGATGCAGGGCAATGGCTCGACATTACTAAGGCAATCTATAGTGGAAGTCGTATCAAAAATCCGCTCTATGATGGGTCTTTGGGCATGTATAATGGTGTGGTTTTACGCGAAGCTGAACATATTACCGAAGGGGTCGAATCTGGGACCACTAACAAAGCTGTGCCAAATGTGCGGCGGGCTGTTCTGCTTGGTGCGCAGAGTGCTGTGATTGCTTTTGGTAAAGATCGAGGAGCAACACGCTATAAATTGGTGGAAGAACTCTTCGACTATGAAAGAGAATTCGGGGTCGCGGCAAAAACCATTATTGGTATGAAAAAAACTTGCTTTACCTTGCCAGGAAGTACGCAAGGGGCTCAGGATTTTGGCACTATCGTCATCCCAACTTATGGAGCGCCCGCTTAAAGCGAATGTTTGCTCTCTTCCCCCAACAAGAGGGATCTGTTGGGGGAAAAATTTAAAATGCTTCCAGAAACAAGGACAGGCTTATGACCACTTTATCCACTGATCCCCAAAATCTAAACCTTACACATTCAGACCATTCTAAAACTTTTGCTTATATGGTCGCGCTTATTCAAGATGAAATTGACGATACAACAGCGGAATATTCCCTGCAAATTCAAGATTCAATTTTTACGGCTTTGCGTTTGTGTGAACGCGAACCCTTTTTCTTTAATGAAAAAAGAGAAAGGACGTTTAAAACACAAAGTGGTAAAACATGGTATGGGCAAGAAGAGGGGGTTTTTATTGAATCAGAAAAGAGTTTGGAGAGCGTCTTTTTAGTAACAAAGGAGGCAACACCAACAAAATTGTTCTTTAAGCCCTTGGAAGTGTTGCATCAACAATATGGCATGCATCCTGCGTTGGGAACGCCATTCTTTTATACCTACCTTGATCAAAAAATAGGTCTCTTTCCAACACCAGAACATGTGGAAACTGTAAAGCTTTCTTATTCTCCTGTTCATTTTGCCGATGAACAGCTGAAAGAGGATGATAATCCTTGGTTGCTTTATGCTTTTGATCTTATTAAAGCACGGGCAAAATATGAACTTTATAAAAATATTCTTAAAGATCCTGAATATGCCGCCGTTTCTTTCAGAGATTTTCAAGAACAGCTTCAAGCTTTGCGTATTGAAACATCGCGTCGAAAAGGTTCTTCAAAAATTCGTCCAATGGGTTTTTAAAAGGCTTTTTTCGAAATCGTTTATGGCGGGTGTTGAAGGTTGGTTTGTCCCTTATGGTTGGATGCGCGTTGGGTGTTGATGGTGAAGCGCTGGTGGATGGCGTTGGGCTCCACCATTCTTTATGGTCACATTTTGCTCGATGAAATAAACAACTTGAGGTTGTTTATTTTTTTGCATTTTATGCCTTTAGAGTTTTAAGGACTTTTATTAATAAGCTTTGGTGTTTTGAATGGCACTGGGCTTTTCAAAGGTTTTATGGGGTGTTTAATGGTTTTTTCCCCGTCATTGTGGGTGATTGCGGGCAGTTGATTTTGGTTTGGCGCTGGTGGATGGCGTTGGGGTGGCCATTATTTATGGTATCGTTTTTTTGATGCGTTAAACAACCTAAGGTTGTTTATTTTCTTAAATTTTATGCCTTTAGAGTTTTGTTCTAAGGGCTTTTATAGTTTTTATCAATAAGCCTTGGTGTCTTGAATGGCACTGGGCTCTTCAGAGATTTTATGGGGGTCTTGATGGCTTTTTTCCCAATCGCTGATTATCGACCCGATGTGGCAGATATCAATGGAATTTTTACCGATGAACTTGTTAATGTGCTTCCAGCTGATGGCTCCTATATCCCTATGCCAAGTTTTGAACCTTTATCAGAGCCTTGTCCGGAGCCAATTTTAGGTGCTCTTGCGGTTAAAACAAAAAATGGGGTTTCTATTATTGCTGGGACAAGAGAAAAAATCTACTTGCTTGATAATACAACAATGAAGTGGAGGGATATTAGCCAAAAAGGAAAATCTTATCTTGCTAATATCGATGCTCCGTGGTCTTTTGCTTTGTTTGGTGATTTGATCATTGCTGTTAATGCCAATGATAGACCACAAGTGATCGATATTAACCATGATAAAACATTTAGAAATTTAGGAGGTAATCCGCCACAAGCGGGGATTGTTCGTGTCTGGGGAGATTTCGTTTGTTTGATGAAATTAACCGAAAATCCAAGACGGGTTCATTGGTCTGGATTGAATGATGCAGAATTTTGGACCGTGGGGAAAAAAAGTTGTGATTATCAAGATTTTCCTGATGGCGGATTCGTCCAAGGGGCAACCGAGACAACAAATCCAATTATCTTTATGCGTTCTGCAATCTATGCCGGTTCTTTTATCCCTGGATCAAAGATTATTTTTAGTTTCCAAAAAATCCACGATAAACGAGGCGCTAAAAATGCTGAATCAATCGTTTGTCGGGGCGATTTAGCATTCTTTGCCGATGAGGGCGGTTTTTATCAAATAACAAATGAGGGACAGATTATCCCTATTGGGTTCGAAAAAGTGGATCGAACGATGACCGCAAAATCAAGGAAGGATAATCTGTACACCCTGTCTGCTGCTATCGATGGAGTGTATAATCGTGTTTATTGGATGGTTGATTCTGATGAGAATCTTCATAAACGTATCTTGCTTATTTATGATTGGGGATTGCAAAAATGGACAAAAGCTCTCGTGGATATCAAAATGATATTGCCTATTTTCTTAGCCGGAACAACCCTAGAAGGTCTTGATTTTGTGACTAAGAATATTGACGATTTGTCCTTTTCTCTTGATAGTAAAGTGTGGAGAAATGAATCACCTATGCTGGGGGCATTTGATCAACAGGGCAGACTGGGGTCGTTTTCTGGGTGTCCTATGGCTTGTGTCGTGACATCACAAGAAATGGGACAGACAAATGGCATGATAACACGCGTGAAAAATATTATGCCTCAAGTCAATAGTGGAAAGTTTTATTTGTCTGTGGGAATGCGCTTTCGACAATCTCTTGAAGAGGAAACTGTTTGGTTGCCAGAAAAACAGCCCTCTTATAATACTGGACAAATTCATTGTCGCGCAAGGGCACGGTTTTATCGCTTTAAATTGCGTATTCCTGAAGGGGTGAATTGGACTCATGTCACCGGATTTGATGTGGAATTGACGTCTGCCGGCATGCGATAGGCATGCCCTTTTATAATACCATGCGGTAGGCTCAAAGCCTCTATTATTAAAGAACAAATGCCCCATAGGCTCTCCTTAAGCCTTTATAAACAAAGGCACAATGCGATAAGCTGTGTCTTTATAGTATGAAGAGCAATGTGGTGCGTTATGTTTCATGCTTTTCTGCGATAAAGGAAAAATAGGCTGCACCATGGTTTATTTTTATAAAGAAGAAAGTTCCCTCTTTGTTGTGACAAAGGAATGTTGGGGCTTTTTTTCTTTTGTTGTGCGGGGGGCATGGAATGCGTGAAATGCGTAGGGGGATGTTATTTGAGGGGAGATGAGTGACAAAGCTAAAATTATGATGCTTGAGAGTCAAGATTTATATTCTGCTCATCTGACAGAGCAGTGGCCATGGGAAAAAATAGCTCCCTATCAAGAGGCACTCAATGCTGCATTGAAAAAATATGCGCAGCGCTTTCCGGATGATGTTTGTCTGGAAAAAATCGCTGAAGAAATCGCTACAGGACAAGCACAATTGTGGCTGGTCTTAAAAAATAAAATCCAATTTAGTGCTTTTGCAATTACCAAAGTTGAAATAACCCATACGGGAAAAAAATGCGTCGTTCTCTCAGATCTTGCTGGAGAGGGAGGGCTGAAATTGGTCAAGTTGATTGATGAAGTCGAAAAATGGGCGCGAACAATCAATGCGGACGAAATGCACATGTTTGGAAGAACTGGATGGGCGAAAAAGCTCGCTCATCACGGATATTCTCGTAATCTTATTCAATATAGAAAGGTTCTGGGTTCATGAGTAGAAAAAAAACACCTCAAGTACAGACAACAACACAAACAAATGCACCACCCGCTTGGGCCGCTGATATTCTTAAACAAGCCAGTGCTAACGCGCTTGGACTTTATAATAAAGGAATTGGCGGAAACGTTTATCAGGGAGAGAGAGTTGCCGGTCTTAGCGATATGACAAAAAATGCGCTAACTGGTTTACAACAAGCAGCTGGGCTCTATAATAATCCAACGGTAACGCAATGGTTGAATGCACCAACCAACAGCGCTACAAATCTTTCCGGTATGGCTAAGGGAAGCTGGATTGGAAGCAATAGTAAATTTAATACTGCATTGCAAAATGCTCTGAATAAAACTTCTGATGCGATTAATCAATCTATGTCTGGGGCAGGACGTTATGGTTCTGGCGCCCATACCGGTGTGCTGGCCGATGAGTTAGGCGCTTTGGCAACAAATGCTGCGGTACAGCAATATAATCAAGATATTAATAATATGATGAACGCGAACCAGATGATTGATCGCTCTCAGCAGGATCAGGTTAATGCAGCAAATAGCTATTATCAAGGACAGAGTAATGCGCAAAGCAATGCTTTGAAAGGAGGAATGATTCAAGATATGAATCGTCAAAATGTCTTAGATGCGGAGCGCCAAAAATGGTCAGAAAAAGATAATCAAGATTGGAACCGCTTAGAACGCTTGTTACAGGTAGGAACACAGGCCGCTGGAAATTACGGAACAACTTCAGGAAAATCTACAACAATACCTTCTGTGACAAAAGATCCGTTGCGTGATGCGCAGCAAGTGCTTGGATTGGTCGGAGGAATTTTAGGGCTTTGTGACGTGAGAGCAAAAGAAAATATTATCCCTGTGGGGCAGAAAAATGGATATCCACTTTATACCTTTAATTATAAAGGAAATCCACAACGTTATCAGGGCGTTATGGCGCAAGATGTGTTGCGTGTGAAGCCTGAAGCTGTTTATGTCAATGCAAAAACAAAGTTATTGCATGTTGATTATGACAAAATAGGTTTGAAAATGGAAAAAGTGAAAATGGAAAAAATACCGGCATCTAAAAATAAAGTTGCGGCTTTCTTTTCTTCATTTTTTGCTCGTTTTCCCTTTTTGAAAAAAGAGTATCTTCTATGAGTTCAATTTATGATTGGTCAATTGTTGCATCAGAAAATGCTTATGCCGATGAAAGTATAAACTGGGCAGAAGGGCAACCGCCAAGCACAGTCAATGATAGTGCTCGCGCTATGATGCAACGCATCAAAGAATATTTGTTGGATAATGGGGGCGGGATTGAAACACAGTTTACTGTCGATGTGGAAAACGAGAGAACGTCACTTCGTTTGGCAACAAAGTCTTTTTTTGAGACTTATATGGATGGCATTGTTGTGCGCTTTAAAGCACAAGGCGTCAATAGAGGAATAACAAATATTTCTTTGAATCAATTACTTCCACGACCAACTTATATGGCAACGCCAGAGGGTATCATGCCTTTAAAGGGCGGAGAAATTCAAAAGGGGGGGCTTTATGAAGTCGTCTATACGCGTGATATTGCCGGAAAAAATGCTGATGGCTGGTTTTTAACCAATCCTACTATAAAACTTCCTGAAATCCCTCCCTTTCCTCCTTTGCCTGAAACTTTTTCTTCTGGATTTATTGGGACTTTTGCTACAGAAAAAATACCCTCTGGATGGTTACTGTGTGATGGTAAAGAATATTCGCGAAGGAACTATGCCAATCTTTTTGCTGTTTTGGGAGAAACATGGGGAAAAGGAGATGGGAGAACAACATTCAATGTTCCCGATTTGCGTGGAATGTTTTTACGGGGGCTCGATAGTGGAAAAGAAATTGATAAAGGACGTCGCTTGGGAAGTCGACAAGAAGAGTCTTTTAAATCTCATACCCATGAAGGAAAAACAGATTCAACAGGTAACCACCAGCATAGTTATCCAATGATTGACGAGGTAGTTTGGGATATGAATCACGGTGAATATTATAGGCATCTGGCTCAAGTCTACAATAAAGATCGGTTAACGAAGGCTGCGGGAGAGCATGAACATAAGGTCTTGTTGCAAAAAACAGGGGGAGATGAAACACGCCCCGTCAATATGGCGGTGGTTTATGCTGTCAAAGCCTGAGAATGAAAGCTGTATGACAGAAGGATAAAAATGCTTGCAAAATGTCTGTTATGAGAAAAAAATCTTATTGAATATAAAGTCTTATAGAATATATTGTGCAGAAAGTTTTGAGGCGCTTTAGAAAAAAACTCAACTCTCTTTATTTTTTTATTTTTTGTGCTGCCTTTGTTGGATGTCTAAAGGTAAGTTTGCCTATTGTGCTTTAGAGGATCAAGACAGTGATTATTGAAGGTAGGGGGAGAACAAAAAAATTTTCTTTATTCATGGCGTTTTTTGCTGAAGAATCAATATTTTATCCAAAATACCTCTTTCTTGTGGTGTCGTGATCCATTATTTCAAGTGCTGGGTTTAAACCGCTGCTGTGCGATGACAAAAAGCCCCTAGATAATTTTATCCTATTATAGCGTAAAATACCGTCATTAAAACACTATTATTGAAGCTGGTGATATCAGTAAGATAGCTTAAAGTATTTAATACATTAGCAACTGTTCTGGGGAGGATTTGCTTGGTTAAGTATTATGCAAGTGAATCATATAAATAATGAGCAGATATGGAGCCCCTTCAGAGGAGTTGGATTGTTTACAAACCGATGTGGGGCTAAAACCTTTGTCCTTTGAGGGTGGTGGGAAGAGGTCAACGGATATGTTTATTTAAAGCGAGAAAAGGCAAAATGGAGCACTCCCTTTTTTGGCAAAGCGTGTAGCAAAAAAGCGCTCTTTGCTTTCAAAATGGGTGCACTGTTGGCTAGAAGCAGCAGGTTGGTGATGCGTTGTAACGTATGGTGAGGCATTGAACTCTCTGAGATGGCATTTTGTGCTTATCAGGAAACTTCTTGAAACAGGATGAGAGTGATACGAGAAAATCTGTAAGACAATAGTTTGTTCCGTTGTGTTGTAAAATACCATTGTTTGAGATGTGGTTAAAATTTTATGCATAGGGTGTTTTTCGTCTGTGAGTATTCCTAAAGCAGTGTTTTTTTGTAGAGTAACTCTAAATAGGGATACATTACAAAGAGGCATTTGAAGGGGGAAGCCAAGTTAAATCTGTTAGATACGAAGCCAGATTGTTGACAAACCATTGTTTATTGATTGGCATTATTTAAAGACCGGTGTGGGCTTTGTCCTTTTGGGAAAGGTTGATACAGCATGCAAGGTGGTCAAACATTTTTCTTTGGTTATCAGGTGATAAAGTCAACATTTTAGGTGGAAAACAGAGTATAATCTAAAAAAATACTTTGTAAAAATTTTCGATGAGGAAATTTTTTTCAAAAGCCTTTTACATGGTTGTCTGAGGTTGTCTGAGGTTGTCTGAGGTTGTCTGAGGTTGTCTGAGGTTGTCTGAGGTTGTCTGAGGTTGTCTGAGGTTGTC
>NZ_JBHIOY010000002.1:272358-279776 GCF_042195785.1 Bartonella sp. AP58NXGY
TGAGAAATGCAAGAGCCGTACAACGGAAAAAAATATGCAAATGCTTAATACGCGTTTAGCTTATCAAAAAGGGGGATATAATGGCACTTTTTCCATTTTCTATTGCTGATATTGATGATCCTGAATGTATTCGTGTGGTTCTTTATGCTAGCGGAAGAATGGGACATGCTCCTTTAAACGCATTGTTGAAGAAAGCATATGAAGATATTACAAAAATTTCAAAGCGTATGGATGCTTTAGAAAAAAAATTAAATGCTCTAGATCTTACCAATGTCGAACAGAAAAAAAATGAGAAAGAAGAGAAGCAAGACAGTATTAATAGTGTTGTGAGTGGTGGAATAACGACATCAAACAGTTTTGTGAGTGCACCAGAAATTAAAACAGAATCATCGTCCGCTGGAGACATCGTTTTTTCTTCAATATACGATGCGCCAAAAATAGACTACAGCTCTTTTATTTCAAAATTTACAGCACATAAGCCGCTAGAAATACACAGTAGTGTTACTCAAAACATCAGTGTTGAGCATTCTAGAGAGATTTCTTCTTTGTTAGATAAGGAAAAATAGAATAGAGTGATCATAACAATATGTATGGGGTGAAGCTATAGATCAGATAAACCTAATTTATATCTTCGGTGGAGCCTGGAATTGCACTTTGTTTGAGATGTTAAAAAATGGTAAAAATTGATAGAGAAGCGTTGTTGCTGGATAAGTTGATCATGCGTTGTTGGGGAGAGTAGGGCGCATTATTAAAATCTATGGGCAAGCCTTTAAAGCCTACAAAGAAAGAAGTTTTGCCTCAGCAGAAATGCATGGCAAAAAAATTGCAAAAAATAAAATCTTGCAATACTTTGAAAAAGCTTTTGGATAGGGCGTTTGATGATCGTAAATCTATAAGAAATTTACTGTTTTTACGCTTTTTTAAAGAGAAAAATAGCCGTTTGTCGCCTTTTTAATTGCTCAAAAGCCTCATAAAAAAGAAAGTGTATTTGCCAAAATAGATTAACGCGGGGGAGAATATCTATCATTGAACTTTCTTATAAAAAAGAAAAATGGTGGCTTGTTGGAGAAGGCTTGAGGGCTAAAGGTGTGCTTGTTTTTTTATCAGACAGTGGACTACAAGTGCTTGTTTATTTGTCTTATCTTGTGATGCTGTAAAATTATGCCATAAAACACCCTCCTTTGAGGTGTGGTGATATTAAGTTGCTTTGATACAAGTGTTTTTTGGGCGTGCTGAATATTCAGAAGGGCTTGTTTTTCGGATCTTAAGTTTAAGGGAATCACATGCGTGGGAAGCTAAATGAACCCCGCTAGAATCCGGACTATTGATAGATCTGATTGGCTGAGGAATCTTCATTTTTTGAAGTGGTGGACGCATGTCAAGAAAAACCAGATTTTACAAATGTAAAAGAACGGGGTTTATTATAGCGATGTACTTAAACTATACGTTTGCTCTTGGATTATATTGAGATAAAGATACGAAAGTGTTTTGATTTATTTGATACGTTTTGATTTTAGAAAGATCGTTATTACAAAAGACTCCTTTCAATACGAAGGCATTATGCTTGATATGGTTAAAGCCATAAGAGAGGCAAGAAGCTTTTTTCATTTAAATGAATGAAATAAAAAAAGGCTGTTATCCCTCATTATTTATACTCTTTTTGGATAAGTTTTATAAATATAATTAAAAAGCTTGCAATATTATACGTTTTGTGTATAAGTATTCATTATTGATTTCTTTTGTATTTTATTTAGTTATATCTCTATTCATGAGCCGCGTCCTTTAAAGGCGCGGCTTTTTTATTGTCTAGAAGCCAAGGGTGCTATGTCGTTGTCATTGAGGTGGCTTTGGATATTATTCTTATCATTATATTTTGTGTGTTCTTTTTGTTGTGAAATTTCTAAATTCTTATGCGTTTTTTATTCCAATAGGGAATCAAAGCAAAAATGTGTGTGTGTGGGCAGTTTTCGTTTCTTTGCATTGATTATCATGGGGACTGTGGAAGAGTAAAAAATAATTTTGTTACTCTTTGATGGAGAGAGATAAGGGAGCGATGCGTAAAATGGGGGCGCACGCGAGGGAGTATTCTTATCAATGCCAGATGACCCAAAATGCATATGTGTTTTTAACAGAGTTTGTAGAAATCAATCAGAAAAACCATTTTTTCTTTGTGTAGCCTCTTACCATTAATAATCTCTTCCGGTTGTCACCACTGTTCTTTGAGGGGCGATGATATAAGGCGTGTAAGATTTTATACATAAGGTGTTTGTGTGGGGTGAATATGATGGACGTTTGTTCTGTAGGGATTCATATAAACGCACATGAGGGTTTTTGTTCGGTGTTTGATGGCTTTTGGGGAGGTGGTGCTTTTGTCCATAATGCCTCATGAAATATCGCTTGTTGAGGGATGGTGATAGAGATCACATGCGTGGGAAGTCTAAGAGAAAAAGCCTAAGGGAGGAAGAGCCTTAAGGGGAAGTCAAGGGGGGAGCCCCAAGGAGAAAGACAAGTAGATTTCTCCTTAAGAGTAGCCTCATTGTTTACAGATCAGTATGGATGAAGAATCTTTGTCTTTTAAAGAGGGGGGAGAAAATGATAATCCCTCTTTTTTCATAAAGGGGATGAGAAAAGTTTTTAACAAGAATTTTATACGATAAAAGAGAGCCTTTTGATATAAGAGTCTTGATCGTTTGCCGTTATAACTTGTATTGTGTACACAGATACTTCTATCATTTTTTGCTGTAAAAGCTTCTTTAGGGATGTTAAGGGATGTAGTCTTTATGGAAAAAAGAATCCGCGCAAGGCAAAATGCTTATTTCAAAAGATTGTATCGCAAGATTGCTTTTGTTTGCATGATACTTTTTTGTATAGTGATTTTGTGTTTTGCTGTTGCAAAGGCGGTCAATTATTTTTCTTCTCATCAAAAAATAACACAGCAAGCGCCTGTTGAATTGGCTATTCCTGTCTTTGATCTGCGTGTGTATTGCAAGGAAATTTCTGCTTCCGTTATGCCCGAGATGAAAAAAGAAGTTTATCAGCACTGCCTTAATTTAGAAAGTGAGGCCTATTTTGCTATTCGTGAAATGTGGGATAAGCTTTCTGATACTGCGAAAAAACAATGTTTGATGATGGTACGACCGGGGGATGGAAATTATTTTCTCTTACGAGATTGTTTTCTCAATGAAAGAGAGAATAAACAAGGTAAAAGGCGCAATTACTTTTAAGTTTTTATACGGAAAGTTAAAAGATTGCGAAATTGGATGAAAAGATAAAAATTCCTGATTATTACCTGTCTCTCATACTAAGAGAAGAGTGATTTATTTATCTTGTTGTACCACACTTTCTTTAAGGTACAATGAATTGATTTATATGGATAATTTAGCAATATTCATATTGAATTAGAGACCTGAATAACGTAAGGTTCTCTTATTTCAAACTTGTTTATCTTAAAAACAATCAGAATCACTTGCTTGTTCGTTATAAGTGAGGCTGGTGTGTGGTAAAATTGTATAAGATAAGGATTAAAAATGCCTATAATGAACCATCCTAAGTGCCAAGGGCTATAGCAACACCTACGAGCTGGCAAATATAATGATGGTGTGGAGACATAAGGCATGTATACCTTCTTGAAATATTGGAGTGTTCGTGCGTGGTGAATCTTCGTCGATTTATTGAATCTTTCGTTTAAATGAATCACATGCGTGGGAAGCCAAGGAAAAAGTGTTTGATAAGAATTCGGATTGTTTACAGACAGACGTTGGTTAAGAGTCTGCGTCCTTTGAGGGCAGGAGTCAATAAACATGAACAAACAAGAAAGAAATCTTTCTTTGAAAGGCTATAAATATTCAAGGCTACTCCATACCTCAAATGCTATGCTGCGGTTATATATGCTGGGTTTAAAAATGTGCTTGTTTTTATAATTTCGGTTTTCTTATCAGAAAGTAGAGGAGAGGAAATCCGTTATGCTCTTCTTAATTTATAAACTTTAAAGGACCATTTTTGGGGGGGAAGAATCTGATTTTTAGAGCAGTGTGACATATGGGTTGTTTTTTCTCATAAATTGATGTTTTTTATATTTAAATATTTAGCTTTTAGGCTCAATTTGTTGTCAATCAAACGATTTGATTCCTTTAAAAATTTCATGGGATTAAAACAAAAAGGGATCATATTGTTGGTCTGTTTTGGAAAGAAGATTGATTTCTTAGTCATTATAGGGCTTGAATAATGCTTCATCTTAATCTATCTATAAAGACTAAGAGGTTTTGTGAGGCGGTCGTGGATTATCGCTCGCAGGGGGTTGCTTTAGCAGTGAAAAGAGGCTATATATCATAAAATCAAGAGGTTCGTGCAGTGACTCGTTGGGATATAAATGCTTGTGAGTTAAAGGCATGAGGGGGAAGAAAATATCAGCGTTTTTAGGAGCGGTGGTTTTAAAACAGAAAAGGGAAGCTTTTATATTTTCTGATGGGGTTTCTCCTGTGTCAGGTATGGTATATGTGTGTTCTCCTTTTTGTTTTCCACAGGATAATTATTTTTTTTAGTGAAATATGGTTTATTTAAAAAAAAACACTTGGCATTTTACGTGAACATCACTAACTTTCTGCTGGTTGACAGAAAAAAAGGGAATTTTTGATTTACGATTTCCCTGCTGTTTTGTGATTTTCAAAAAAAATATATGTTTTTATCAATATCAGTAGGGTTCATTTGAGTGAAATAAACACGGATAGCTTGATAACCGTATGGTAAATGTGATCAGTATTATCAAAAATAGTGCAATGAAGAAGAGTCAATCAGGATATACACTCCAAAAAAGGGATAAAAATGAGGCCACAACAAAATAGACGGGTACGCGGTCGCAATAATAACAATAATGGTAATAATAATCGTCGCGGTCCTAACCCGTTGTCTCGTAATTATGAAAGTAGCGGTCCGGATGTTAAAATTCGCGGAAATGCTCAGCAAATTGCCGATAAATACATAAGCCTTGCGCGTGATGCACAAGGTGCTGGTGATCGTGTTATGTCAGAGAACTATCTACAACATGCAGAGCACTATTTGCGTATTATTTTAGCGGCAGCGGGGCAAATGTCTCAATCTGTTCGGTGTGATGAGAATCGTGATGAAAACAACGAGCAAGAGTACAGCGAAATAAACACTGAAGGTGAAAAAAAAGATGCTGTCGAGTGCAAGACAAGTGATACAGATATATTACATGATACAGACGTATTACAGATGCCGTCGCAAAAGAATGGGAATGGCCGATATGCCAAAGCGCAAAATGGGGATGCGCGTGAAAATGCTTTAGAGGCTCTATCGGATGAGAAAACGGATCAAGAGCACTGTCGCACTGAGGAAAAGGTTGAACCTGTCAAAAAAACACGTCGTTCTCTCCGTCGACGTACTGTTCGGACTCAAGACGAATCATCTCTTGAGCTTTCACTTGCAACGTCAGAAAGCTCTAGCAATGGGGATGCATCAACATCAACAGAAGAGGTTTCTTCTTTGCCTGGATTAGGTGAGGGGATACAGAGAAAAATCCGTCGTCGTCGTGTGGTGACACCTTCAGCAGAGGAAAATGTTTAAACCTCAAGAATGCTGTGTAAGCGCTTGTGGTGATGTTGTTGGTATGCATGATGGTCAATTGTATATGCTCAAGCCTCTTGTACTTTTTTGAATTTTCATGGTTAATATCGGAAACTGAACAAGGGAGCCGGCAGAAAAGGTTGTCTCTTTACTGGGCAATAGGTAAAGGGGATACAGAGGAAACCATTTGTGTATTTTTTAGAGGCGTTCTTTTCTGAAGAACTGATTTCTTTGTTTATTCGCACCTGTGTTTGATATCTCTCAATGTATTCAAGACCATTTCGTGACGGTACCCATGAATGCTGTAATATCAGCCATGTTTGCTTAATAAAAGGTGCAAGTTGGGCATTATTGCTTTCATTATCAATGTTGCAAGTTTTTCTTTTGGCTTTTGAAATCGTTTATAAGAGGTATTTTTATTCATGCACTTTTTGCTGTGATGTGTGAGGAAATGATTTTAATGAACTTCATCCATGAATAGAGTTGAAATGAGAGAATCTTACGGTATTTGAGGCGCTCGTTTGGCCTGAAAATAAATGGTTCTTATAAATCAATATGTTGAATTGTTGTACTCAAGAAGGTGTATTCCTTACACGTTCATTTGAGTTTTTGTAGGAAATATCCGTTTTCTTAAGAATGAGGATGCATTGACTAAAAGGTTGCTCCTTCATCTCAATGAGGTGAGGGGATATAGAGAAAAATCTACCGTTGTCCAAGTGGTCGCATCTTGAAACCGAGGAAAATGTTTAAATCTTCAGGGGTGCTATGTAAGCGCTTGTGGTGATGTTGATTTGCTTAATGAGGCATGGTCGTTGATACTTCTTGTGTTGTTTCAACAGAAAGAACGGAGACCAGTGCACCGGTGTGGTAATTATAAATCATAAATTTTGTTTGTCCATCAGGGGTTAAAATTTTCAGTACAATATTGTGTTCTGAGAGGCTTTGCGACAAAATTTGTGTTTTTTCCGGTAAGGAGAGCGTATAATGGATAACGTGTGGATTTTTGCTGAGAGAGGAAGATAGCTCTGTTTGTTTTGGCGCTGATCCGGTTGCGATAACTTTATAAACAATTAAAAACAGTACGGTTAGAATAAGGAAAAGCGTTATTAAAACGGAAATAATCATTAAACCCATAAGTTTTTTTCTTACTCGTTCTACAGCAGGGTCTAAAGGGAGATCTTGAGGCAGAGAATTTTGCTCTGTGTGATGGTCTTTTGAAGGGTTCATTCGCTTATTATCCATCATGTCTTTCATTGATTATTTTTTGAGATCTGATTGGGTTTATGCTTTTAAAATTTTTTGTGCAAGGGGTTTGTGGAGGAAGAACGGACAAGAGGAGGCGAAGTTGGTAAAATGTCTTGTTTGTGGTCTTTAGATCTCTTGTCATTGACGTTTTGACTTTTAAGCAGGAAATTTCCATGGTTTGTTACAGACCAGATCAATTTTACTTCTTGTTGATGTAAATTGAGGTGTACGTTTATGCATTGGGCAAAAATTTGTTGTCCATAAAAGGCAAATTTTTTTGTGGATGGTACCATGGCTTGTTCACATGCTTGAGCTGTTGGGTAAGTTTTAACCATTGTATTGTTTGAATAGCAACTGTTAAAATCATCCGTACATGAAACCAATAAGAGGATAAAAACAAGGGGATTCATAAATTATTTTCCAAATGAAAGGTTGACGGCATGGATCTCAATTTGTCAGCCTAGGGGCTTCTTCATTGTTAAACATTTTCAAAGTTTTTTAGTTCCCAAGCGCAGTTCCCAAGCGCAGTTCCCAAGCGCAGTTCCCAAGCGCAGTTCCCAAGCGCAGTTCCCAAGCGCAGTTCCCAAGCG